>JAOTWK010000138.1 GCA_029862935.1 Gemmatimonadota bacterium
TCCGAGGAGCCGTATGCTGCCGGCTTCGTGTCACGAGTGGCTGTCGGTGTCGCCGGCTCGTCCGTGTGGTTCGCCGCTCGAGTGACCAAGCCGGCGCTCAGCTTTCGACCGACCAGTGCTGGGCATCCCGAGCTCGACAACGAAGAACCGGACATTCACTCCGACGGAGTCCAGTGCTATCTCGAACTCGACGAATGGGAAGGCTATGTTGCCGTGCCACGTCCGGACAGCTCGGACGTTCGTATCCGTGGCATTGCAGGCACGGCCGCAGATGCGGCCCGCGCAACCGGCAAATGGGAGCGGACGTCTGACGGCTACAGCATTGTGGTGGAGGTTGCCAGCGGTCACGTACCTTTCGTAGGGGAGTCCGTGCGGGTGAATCTGATTGTCAACGAGATGTATCCGGAACGCGTTCGGCGGGCCGGCCAGCTCGCGTTAGCTGGTGGTGGGGGCTGGGTGTATTTGCGTGGCGATCGGGAGAGTCCTTGGTCGTCGGTGATTGCGGAGGTCGTGTGAGTCTCGTCGTGGTGCTGGTGCGGACACAGGATGTCGTCAACATCGGCGGGGTGGTCCGAGCCATGAAGAACTTCGAGCTGCGGGACCTTCGCCTCGTGCAGCCGGTGGAATACGATCCCCGTCGGATCGAGGGCATCGCGCACAAGACCGGCGATGTATTGAAACGCGTGACCATTGTCGACTCGTTTGACGAGGCGATCGACGACTGCGCCCTCGTGGCAGGGTTGACCGCTCGTGAGCGTACAGCCAAGCGGAACGTCGTTCGGCCTCGTGACGCGGCGCCAGATCTGGTGCGGGCAGCCGCTGCGGAGCGGGTTGGGCTCGTTCTGGGACCGGAGGATCGCGGACTGACCAACGCAGAGCTGGATCGCTGTCATCGCAGCATTGTCATTCCGACAAATCCGAACCACCCGTCGATGAACTTGGCACAGGCGTTCACGTTGATGGCGTACGAGCTCCACCTGGCGCGGGGATCTCGACCGTTCAAGCAGCCGCGGCGTGCGGCGGCGCCGGCAACGGCGGGAGATCTCGAAGACCTGTTCGACGCTGCACGCAGCGCCTTGGAGGCGATTGAGTTCTTCAAGACCCGGAATCCCGACACCGTCATGCGCACGGTTCGCGAAGTCGTGCACCGCACGCCGCTCGACGTGCGGGAGACCAAGCTCATTCGGGCTATGTGTTTCGAAGTGTTGCGCTACCTCGAGCGGATGGGTGTGCGGTGACCGTTCCGGGATTCACGTCCACGCTGAGCAAGAGACCGGAAGACTTGTTCGGTACCGTTCACGACGTTCCCGTCCGGATGACCCGGGCCGCGGGTTGCACGGTGTGGGATGACAGGGGCCGGGAATACGTGGATCTGGTCATGGGTTTGGGTGCCGTGGCGTTGGGCTACGGACACCCAGCGGTCGTGGAAGCCGCGGAGCGCGGTTTGCGAGACGGCATCGTCGGGCCGCTGGCGCCCGTGCTCGAGGCCCGTGTGGCCGAAAAGCTCTGTGCGGTCCTTCCGGGGGCAGAGGCCGCCCGCTTCCTCAAGACGGGCGCGGAGGCGGTCGCGGCGGCGGTCAGAATCGCGCGCGCCTACTCGGGTCGCGACCGGGTGCTGAGCTGCGGGTATCACGGCTGGCTCGACTGGTGTCAGGATGGACGCGGGGTTCCCGAGAGCGTGCGAAGTCTCCGCAGTCCGATCCCGTTCAACGATGTTGACGCACTGCTTCAGTCGGTGGGTGACGGAGACGATGTCGCGGCCATCGTGGTCGAGCCGATCGTCGACGAACCGCCGACTGCTACGTGGCTCGAAGCCCTGCGCCGGGAAGCCACCCGGGTCGGCGCGCTCCTCGTGTTCGACGAGATCAAGACAGCGTTTCGCGTGGCAACGGGTGGGGTCGCCGAGCGGTGGGGCGTGACCCCAGATCTCACGGTTGTTGGCAAGGCGCTCGGCAACGGCCTCCCGATTGCGGCGGTCGCGGGTGGCCATGACGTCATGCGGGTGGTGAACGACACGTGGATTTCGTCGACGCTCGCGACGGAGATGGTGAGTCTCGCCGCAGCCGATGCGGTTCTCGATACGTTCAGGAGCCAGGACGTACCACAGCACCTCTCGCGAGTTGGCACGCTGCTCTTCAACGACTTCGGGCGCTTGGCGGAACAGCACCCGCAGATCGTGCGTCGGGTCCGCGGCGTCCCCGAGATGTGTTACCTGGAGTTTCGCACCCCCGCCGCATCGGCCCAGACGGCGCAAGCGGCTGCGCGTCGAAGCCTGTTGCTCAAGCGCTCCGCATACAATTTCGTCTCGCTCGCGCACACGGATGCCGTGTTAACGGCGGTGCGTGAGCGGCTCGAGGCGGCCCTCGAGGAGGTGAGTGCATGCTGATCGACGTGCACGCGCACTTCTACACGGACCGGTCGGGTCGCGCCGATTGGCGCGAGGTGAATGCTCGGCGGCTTGCGGCAGGTGACAAGATCGGGATCACCGTGCACGTCGGATCCATTCTGGGTTCGTGGGGGCATCGGTCGCCGACCTATTTCCCCTCGCCCGACGACGTGCGACACGCGAACGAGTCGATGGTGCAGATGCAGCGCGCGGTACCGGGTCGGGTATTCGGGTACTGCGTGGTGAATCCCAATTATCCGACGCACGCGAAGGACGAGATCGTGCGCGGTCTGGATCAGGGACTGGTCGGAATCAAGCTTGCCGCGAGCCGCCGCGCCGATGACCCGTTGCTGGACCCCGTCGCGTCGTTGGCAGCGGAGCGCGGCGTGCCGGTGTTGCACCACGTGTGGCAGCATCGCCGCCAGGATTGGCCCGGTCAGGACGCGTCTGACGCCGTTGAGTTGGCCCGGCTGGCCAGCCGTCATCCGGACGCCGACTTCATTCTCGCGCACTTGGGCGGAGGAGGGGAGTGGTCACACTCGCTGCGCGCCGTGATGGAACCGCGCAACCTGTGGGTCGATCTCTCCGGCAGCGGTGTGGACGTCGGGATGTTGGAGAGCGCGCTCGAGATGTTGGGTGCCGAGCGATTGATCTGGGGGACGGATCTCACGATGGACACGGGCTGGGCCAAACTCCGGTACTTGAAGGGACTCGGCTGTTCCGAGAGTGAAATGGACCTGATCGGTCACGGGAATGCGCAGCGGATATTCCCGACGGGGATCTTCGATGTCGGTAGTTGACGTCGCCGCCTTCGTCGGCACCTACCCCTATCGGGATCTGGGTCGAGCCGGATCGGCCAGTTGGCTCCTTGCCCAGATGGATCGCTTGGGTATCGATCGCGCGTGGGTAGGATACCTGCCGTCCATCTTGCGCTCCGATCCTGCAGCGGACAATCGAGCGCTCGCGAGAATCGTCTCGTCTCATCAGGATCGACTGATACCGGTACCGACTATCAACCCGGATCAACCCCGTTGGCAGGACGACCTGAACGAGGCTCTATCGCTGAGCGCACCGGCCGTGCGAGCGTATCCTCAGTTCCTGGGACTGGACATGGCGGGCGATGCCATGCGAGTGGTTGCAGGGGCGGCTGCGGTGGCTGGATTGCCGCTCGTACTCACCGTGAGGTTGGAAGACCGTCGGCAACGCCATCCGGCAGATCGGGCTCCGGAGTTGGCGGCGGCCGCGGTTCGAACGCTCGTTCGCCAAGATCCACAGCTCCGCCTTCTCGTGACCCATGCCGATCGGGCCTTCATCGAGGAAGTCCACTTCGGGCTCATTGAGACCGAGGCTGCTCGGGTAATGTGGGACATCTCGTGGGTGTGGGGACCACCCGAGGACCAGCTCCGGCTGCTGTTCGACACCGTTGGGGTTCAGCACTTCGCCCTAGGCACGGGGATGCCACTCCGGATGGGAGACGCGGCGTTCGCCAAACTCGATCTGCTCGATCTCGACCAGCGTGCCCGTGCCAGCGTGCTCGGGCGCAACATCGAACGATGGTCGTCGGGCGATGGCGACGAGGTCTCCGACCTCTCATGATCCATGGTGTACTCGAGCCACGTGTCGCTCGACGTCAAGCGACATGTTCGACGGGAGTGACTCCGGTTGTGTTGCGGCGCTCTTGGAGTATTATACTTGCGGCCGCTGCGGCATTTCACTCGCCGCGCTCACGCGGCCGAGTTTCACTCATCGCGGCAACCAAATGGCAGTGCGCCGCGTCGGACTGACGTCGGACGGAGCGGGTTGATGTCTTTGATGGGTAGAGGCTGAGTATGCGCGTGGCGGGGACGGCGGGTTCGATCACGGCACTCATGGCGATTGGGTTGGGGCTTGCGAGCTGCCGCGAAGAACCAGCTCCCTTCAGCACTGACGGCGCGCTGGCGGAATACGAGCCTCCAATCGATCTCGACACGGCCGGTCTCCCCGGACCCGTTCAGCCCATTCTCTATCGCCACGATGTGCACGCCGGCCAGTACAAGATGGACTGCCGCTATTGCCACTTTTCGGTCGAGGCCAGTTTCAGCCCGGGTCTCCCCACGATGTCGACCTGCATGGGATGTCACATCATTGCTGGTGCGGCGAACCCTGAGGTTCAGAAGCTTCGCGAGTACTGGAACGAGCGACGTCCAATCGAGTGGGCCGAAGTGCATGTGATGTCGCCTTTCGTACGGTTTCCGCACAATCGCCACGTGGTATCCGATTCCGGCAGTTTCGCCGATCTGTCGCTCGTGGAAAAATGCGAGCAGTGCCACGGCCCGATTCGCGAAATGCCGCAAGTGTATCAGTACGCATCGCTCAAGATGGGCTGGTGCATCACGTGCCACGAGAAGGAAGAAGTGAGCACCGACTGCACGCTGTGCCATTACTAGGAATGCATAGACTCTGCTCCGTACGGCGACGATTGGCGGCTGATGGCTGAGAACTCCAACGGCATGGATCGTCGGCGCTTCCTCAAGGTGCTCGGCGTATCGGGCGGTGGGGCGGCAGCCCTCTCGGGCTGCTCGAGCGATCGCGTCGAGAAGCTCATTCCCTATCTCGTGCCGCCGGACGGGCAGGTGCCGGGTATCGCCACGTGGTACGCCTCGACGTGTCGTGAGTGCTCCGCTGGATGTGGGATACACGTGCGGGTGCGAGAAGGCCGTGCGGTCAAGGTCGAGGGGAATCCGGATCATCCCGTCAACAGTGGACGCCTTTGCTCGCGTGGTCAGGCCGCCCTGCAGGGTCTCTACAATCCCGATCGCGTCCGAGCGCCCATGGCGCGCGCGCCTGATGGAACCTTCACCGCCATCACGTGGGATGATGCGCTCGCTCGCATCACGGAGCGCCTGGGCGCCGTATCGGGCGATCAAGTGCGGTTCGTCTCGGGACACGAGAGTGGCACCTTCGACCGGTTGATCGATGAGTGGCTGAGCGCGCTTGGGTCGTCGGGGCGCATCGTGTTTGAACCGTTTGCGCAGGAAGCCGCGCGTGTGGCAGGCCAAATGGTGTTCGGGCTGAACACGGCCCCGCGATACGACTTTGCCGCCGCGCAGTATGTGCTGTCGTTCGGCGCGGACTTCCTCGAGACGTGGGGCAGCCCGGTCCAGCAGGCCCGAGGGTTCGCGTCAAGCCATGGGTACCACGACGGGCGCATGAGCCGTTATGTGCACGTCGAGCCGCGCATGAGCATGACGGCGATGAGCGCGGATGAGTGGATCGCGCCTGCGCCCGGCAGCGAGGGGCTGGTCGCTCTGGCTATTGCCCGCGTGATCGTACGCGACGGGCTCGCGGCTGCGCCGAGTGACCTCATCAGGCTGCAAGGCGTACTCGATCGGTTCGAGCCCGACACGGTCGCCGAGCAGACGGGGGTTCCTGTCGAAACCATCGAGCGCTTGGCTCGAGAGTTTACGGCAACTCCGAGTCTCGCTGTTGCCGGCGGAGTGGGAACCCAGCACGCGGCCGCGCAGTGGACCGTCGCGGCGACCTTCGTACTCAATTATGTGGCAGGCAACGTCGGGCGCGCCGTGCGGTTCGAACGGGAAGCCGGGTCCCAACCAACGCCCTACGCCGACCTGACACGTATGGTCCGCTCCATGCGGAATGGCGCGGTCGGCGTGTTGCTGATCCACGGTGCGAACCCCGCGTATGCGACCCCACCGTCGCTTGGCTTCGGGGAGGCCATGGGGCAGGTCGGCTTCAAGGTCAGCTTCTCTCGTTTCCTTGACGAGACCGCGAGCCAGTGCGATCTGATCCTGCCCGACCACGATCCGTTGGAGCAGTGGAACGACTACGTCCCGCGTCCCGGTGTCCACGCCCTACAGCAGCCGGTCATGCAGCCGGTGTTCGACACCCGGCAAACCGGTGATGTGTTGCTCGACCTCGCTCGGCGGCTCGGGGGACGGATGGCAAGCGGATTCAGCGTTGCGACCTACAAGGAGTTCTTGGAAGCGGCCTGGCAGGGCCGGCAACGACAGGTCGGAGACCGCAGGGCATTCGCGACGTTTTGGAGCGAAGCGCTCCAGCGCGGTGGGTTGTGGTTGGAGGCACCCACGCGGACGGAGCGATTGGCTGCAACCGTGAGAGACATTGGCCGCGCCGTTCCGTGGTCGCGCCCCGCGGACGGTCTCACGCTGATGGCGTATCCCTCGGCGGCGCTGTACGACGGTCGCGGTGCAAACAGGCCGTGGCTCCAGGAGCTTCCGGATCCGGTCACTCGGGTCACGTGGACGACGTGGGCGGAGTTGCATCCGGAAACGGCTGCCGAGCGTGGACTGGCGGAGGGGGACTTCGTTGAGATCACGTCGGCGGACGGTTTGATCGAGGTACCGCTGTATTTGTATCCCGGGCTGCGTCGTGATGTCATCGCGGTCCCAATGGGGCAGGGACACACCGCGTACGGTCGATATGCCGAGGGACGGGGGGCCAACGTCCTGAGCCTGTTACCCGCCGAGGCGACACCGTTCGGCGGGTTTGGCACGTATGCGGCGGTGGCGATTCGCGCTACCGGCGCGCACGAGGCACTGCCCAAGACAGAAGGCAAGACGCGGCAGCTGGGGCGCGGCATTGCCCAGGCGATCACGCTGGATGAATTGACCCACGGTGAGCACGGAGAACAGCACGGAGCGCATGCGGCGCCGGTTCCCGAGCACATCGAGGGCGTGCTCGATGAGTGGCAAGAAAGACAGTACGCGGAATTCCGGAGGCAGGGCGCGTATCAGGGGGATCAGCCGCGGTGGGCCATGGCGATCGATCTGTCGCGCTGTACCGGTTGTAGTGCCTGCGTCACGGCGTGCCATGCCGAGAACAACATTCCGCACGTGGGGCCGGAGCTCGTGCGTCGTGGGCGCGAGATGTCGTGGCTCAGGATCGAACGCTACTTCGAGGGCGGTGAGCACGATGAGCCGCTCGAGTCTCGTGTCGTTCCCATGATGTGTCAGCACTGCGGCAATGCTCCGTGCGAGCCGGTGTGCCCGGTGTTCGCGGCATATCACACGCCCGACGGACTCAACGCACAGATCTACAATCGGTGCGTTGGCACGCGGTATTGCTCCAACAACTGCTCGTACAAAGTGCGGTACTTCAACTGGTTCGATTTTCAGCAAGAAGGGGATCCCTTCTTTGCGTTCCCAGATCCGCTCCACTGGCTGCTCAACCCAGACGTCACGGTCCGCGCGAAAGGTGTGATGGAGAAGTGCACGTTCTGTGTGCAGCGGATTCGTGGCAAGCAGCATGAGGCCGCGTTGGCCGATCGCGAGTTGGCAGACGGGGACGTCGTGACGGCGTGTCAGCAAACTTGCCCCTCCAACGCCATCGCGTTCGGTGATCTCAACGATCCGAGCTCGGCGGTCAGCCAGTTGGCGGGAGACGAGCGGGGGTACCACGTGCTCGGCGATCTGAACACGAGACCGGCGGTCACTTACCTGCGCAAGGTGCGCAACATGGTGGAGACCTAGCGGTCATGGCGTCGACGGCGATTCAGGACGAGCGGATCATGCAGCCGACCTACCAGGAGGTCACGCGTGACATCGTGGCGACCTTGGGGCGGCCGTCGCGTACCTATTACTTCCTGCTCGGTGGCGTCGTCACGGTCTTCGCGATCGGCGTGATCGCGCTGCTCTATCAGGTTCGCTTGGGGCTTGGTGTCGCGGGATACACGCCCCCGGTGATGTGGGGTGTGTACATCACGACCTTCGTGTTCTGGGTCGGCATTGCGCACTCCGGAACCCTGATCTCCGCTATTCTCTATCTGTTCCGTTCCGCGTGGCGCACGTCGGTCTATCGAACCGCTGAGGCGATGACTGTATTCGCGGTCATGACGGCCGGGCTGTTCCCGCTCATCCACGTGGGCCGCATCTGGTATGCCTATTGGCTGTTTCCCTATCCCAACCAGCGGCAGTTGTGGGTCAACTTCAAGTCGCCGCTCCTGTGGGACGTGTTCGCCGTGTCGACGTACTTCACGGTGAGCACGTTGTTCCTGATCGTCGGGCTGATCCCCGACCTGGCAGCCG
>JAOTWK010000139.1 GCA_029862935.1 Gemmatimonadota bacterium
GGCCGAAACGCCTCGGCGAACGCGATCATGTAGAACGCCACCGAGATCGCCTGCGACAAGTAAAGCGAGATCCCGATGGCTCCCCCGATCGTCGTGCCGAACGACCGAGAGATGATGTAGTACTCGCCTCCGCCTTCTACCCGTCGGTTCGTCGCGATCTCCGAGATGGCAAGTGCCGTCGGGATCGTCACCAAATGTCCCATGAGCACGACGAGCAGCACGCCCAAGAGACCGACATTCCCCACAGCGTAGCCGAAGCGAAGGAACAGGATCGCACCCAGAATCGTGCTGATACTGGCGAGGAAGACCGGCGCTGTGCCGAACCCGTGCCCGGACGTGGCGCCAGTCGGCCGCTGCGCGGGTGCTGGGTTACTCATGGGAACCCCATATATGCCATCGGCAGCCCCATACACAAGGCCCTGCGGTTACGAACAGCGGCCGCAGGGCACAGCGAGAAATGTGATGGTTGGCGTTCACGCCGGCATGTGCTTGATGATGGCTTGGCCGAATCCAGAGCACGACAGCTCGTTCACATCCTTGCGTCCTTCGGCCTTCATCAGGCGCGCGAGATCGTACGTCACGTGACCAGCCTTGATCGCAGCCCGCATCCCCTCGATCACGAGATCGGCAGCTTCCTGCCACCCCATGTGCTGCAACATCATCACGGCTGAAAGGATCAAAGAGCCCGGGTTGACCTTGTCCATCCCGGTGTACTTCGGTGCCGTCCCATGTGTTGCCTCGAACAGGGCCACCTCCTCACCAATATTGGCACCCGGCCCAAGCCCGAGTCCGCCCACCAGGGCGATCGCGGCATCGGACAGATAGTCCCCATTCAAGTTCGGGAGCGCCAAGACACTGTACTCGTCCGGTCGGGTTTGGATCTGCTGGAAGATGGAGTCCGCGATCCGATCCTTGATGAGGATCTTGCCACTCGGCAGCTTCCCGTCGAGTTCGTCCCATAACCGCTTTTCAGTCACGAACGTGTCGCCGAACTCCTCAGCAGCCACTTCGTAGCCCCACTTCGCGAACGAGCCTTCCGTAAACTTCATGATGTTGCCCTTGTGCACCAACGTCACCGACGAAAGCCCATTCTCGATCGCCCACTGACAGGCCATCTTCACCAACCGCTTGGTACCAGTCACCGAAATCGGCTTGATCCCGATCCCGCTGTCCTCACGGATCTGTCGACCCGTCTTGGTTTTGACGAGATCGATGACGGCCCGCGCCATCTCGCTGCCACGCTCGAAGTCATGACCTGCATAGACGTCTTCCGTGTTCTCTCGGAAGATCACAAAATCGACTCGGTCGGCGAACTTGTTGGGCGCAGGCACACCCTCGAAATACATGATCGGCCGAACACACGCGTACAGGTCCATGGCCTGTCGCAAACCGACGTTGATCGACCGGAAGCGTTCCGTCACGCCATCGTCCTTGCCACACTTGTCACAGGCGCCTGCGTGATACTGCTGATGGGCACAGTGCAGGCACACGTGCGTCTCCTCGCCGATCGGCGTCGTGAACGGTCCCTTGATCGCCACCTTGAGATACTCGATCGCCTCGATCGTCTCACGCGGCAAGACCTCACCGTACACGTGGAGACCCTCGAGACCGACATACAGCGGACACCACACGATTTCCTTCTTGCCGTCATACGCCCGGTCGACGGCCGCCTTGACGACCGCCTTCATGGCGGGCGTGATGTCGAGTCCAATGCCGTCGCCACGCAGGTTGCCAATAATGGGCCGGTCCCCCACCACGGGCTTCCCGGCCTTCACTTGAATCAAATCACCGTCAGGGATCTGCACGTGCTGAAAATCGGGCATGCTCTGCTCTCCTCACCTCGTCAAACCCTCACACACGAACGAGTCGGGACGTGACCTGTCCTGAAAAAACACTGTAAGAATACCACGATGGCGCCAGGTGCGGCACGGGCGGGCCGTGTGCCGGGGCGGGAAGTGCAAACGGCCGACCTGTGGGGCCGGCCGCTTAGGGAATCGGGTTCGCGGAGAGGGGACTCAGTCGCCTCGAACCCACTGTGGTCGGAGATCGTGCGTCACTTCGTAGATCAGGATCTCCACCAAACGCCCGTACGCGTCGTCCGGGTTTTCGGCGGCAAAGAACGGCTCACCGTCGAGCAGGCCAATCTCGCCCACGGTCTCCGTCGCACGTCCGGTCTTACTCCACATCGTGGCGCCCGACTCGGTCGAGAGCATCCGGACCGTCATTTCCACGTTCACCGACGCCTCCACTCGTGGCAACTGAAAGCCCGCCAACACGCCACGTGGCTTGACGTCGGACACTTTCATGTGGCCGAGGAACACGGCCGGAATCCCATACTCGTTTCCAATCGCCCGCGCCGCGCGCGCGCCGAGCTCACGCTCGCCAATCTCGTCGAGCACCCGCTCCGCGGCGCCCAACTCCAACACCTCCACACCCGGCTGGCCGTCCAGAATGGCCTGCGCAAACCGGCCCGTGGCAAGCTCGTTGAGCGACCCCTTGGCGTTCTCGATCGTGAACCCAACCAGGCCCACGCGGTACATCTCCGTCAGGTCAAGGCGAGGCGGAACGAGCACTTTGTTCCCGCCGCAGGCCGTGACCAGCGCCAGGCACCCTGTCAAACCAGCCAACAGCCCCAAACGCCGACGCAACATCCACATGCTGCCTCCCGGGTGTCTCGAACGAGGTCGTCTTCGCCTGCGGGTCACGCGCCCATCCCACACTGTCAGGTTCGGACGCACGACCCGTCCGGCACGAAGCCGGAGTTCCGGTACGGCCCCAATGTACAACGTCGGCTTGAGCTTGTTTGCGGTGACCATCACCCGTCCCTCCTCGACCTCCTATGACCTCGCCACCCCGCCCACCGTCACGTCCGCCTCCCAGCGTGCCCCATTCATTGGGCAAACGCGGTGCCGCTCCCGTGGGAACTACGTAACTCTTTACTGGATAAGTGATTACGGGAGTCGCAGCAGTACGGATTCGCCGGTTGCTGTCACCGCACGGGGACGCGGCCGTTCAGAGATCGACGCATGGGGAGGGAGAGGGTTGGGATTGGAGGAGGGGTAGCGGGGGGCACAACAGCGGCGGCAGGGCGGCAGTCGTCAACGTCGTCAGATGGTCAGAGCCGTTGGCAGGAGCGGCAGGGCGGCAGAAGGTACCGCGACAGCCGAAAGCAGACGGCCGCAGAGGTACCTACACCCTGACGTCTCCGAGCAGCTCCGCTATTTTCCTCCGCACGCGTCCCAGCCCCACAACACAGGAACGAGGAAGAACCCGATGACGACCGTACGTCTGCTTGGCGCGGTGCTCGCCCTGACCACTGCATCCGCGATGGCTCCGCAGGTGGCAACATCCCAAACATTCCCCAGCGACGACCATGTCATTCGTCAGATGTGGTCGGAAGGCATGGAGCGCTCGCAGACGGAGCGTCTGGCACAGGTGCTGATGGACTCGATCGGCCCGCGGCTCGCTGGGTCGCCGCAGCTCGCGGCGGCTGTTGATTGGCTGGTTCAGACCTATGAGCGCTGGGGTGTGCCGGTTCGCAAGGAACAATACGGCACCTGGAATGGCTGGCAACAGGGTGCCCTACACGTCGATCTCACGGCACCGCGAGTCCAGACACTCGAGGCCGAGCTCCTCGCGTGGAGCCCCGGAACGGATGGCATGGTAGAGGGCGACGCCGTCATGGTACCGGAACTGGCATCGCAAGCTGCCGTCACCGAGTGGTTGCCGTCGGTGCAGGGGAAGTTCGTGCTCGCCTCTGCGCCCGAGCCTATGTGCCGCGCGCCGCAAGAGCTGGAAACGTACGCGCGAGAGGAGACGGTGACTCGACTGCAGCAACAGCGCACACAGCACCAGCGGTCCTACCGCCGGCGGATGGCGCTCTTGGGTGGTCGCAGCGCGGCCCGTCGTCTCGAGGACGCGGGAGCCATTGGCATCATCACGTCGCGATGGTCCGGTGGCTGGGGCGTCAACAAGATCTTCAGCACGGCAAGCGAGAGAATCCCTTCGATCGACCTCAGTTGTGAAGACTACGGTCTCGTATTCCGATTGGCCGCGCACAATCAGGGACCACGACTCCGCATGCACGCTGAAGCGACGGATCTCGGCATCGTGCCGCAATTCAACGTGATCGCGGAAGTCAGGGGGAGCGAACTACCGGACGAGTACGTGCTCCTCGGTGCCCACGTCGACTCGTGGCACGGGGCGACCGGAGCGACCGACAACGGAACCGGCACGATTACGATGCTCGAGGCGATGCGCATCCTGAAGGCGGCATATCCCAATCCGCGCCGAACCATCCTTGTCGGTCACTGGGGAGCTGAAGAAATGGGGCTCATCGGATCGGGCTCGTTCCGGGAAGATCACCCCGAGGTGGTTGACGGACTCCAGGCCGCGTTCAACCAGGACAATGGCACCTGGCGCATCGAGCGCATCGAGGGGCAGGGCCTGCTCTATGCCGGCGACCACATTGGGCGATGGATGTCGCATGTTCCTCCTGAGATCGCCGACCACGTGACGCTGGAATTCCCCGGCGCCCAAAACAACACAGGGAGCGATCACGTCTCGTTCTTGTGTACGGGAGCCCCATCGTTCCGGCTGCAATCGGCATACGACGAATACCGTCAGTACACGTGGCACACCAACCGCGACACCTACGACAAGATCGTGTTCGACGATCTCAAGAACAACGCCACACTCGCCGCGATGCTGGTGTACGCGGCATCGGAAGATCCCGAGCGGGTGCCGCGTGACCGCGCTCTGCTCCCCACGAATCCCAGGACGGGAGAGCCACGTGAGTGGGTCGGGTGTTTCCCGCCCCGCAGGAGTCCGCCGCAATAGTCGAGTCACGTCTCCGGATGCACATCTCAGCGTCCGGTTCCTTGGTGTTTCGTGTCAGTCGACGGCAGCCCGCTTCAGTCGGCCGATTCACATAGCTTGGAGGAGGAAAGATGGAACAGACGCTTGGACCGTTCGATCCGCAACGCCTGGTTGACATGGGATTCGACTTCGGCCCGAAGCTGCTGGCGGCGTTGCTGGTGCTACTGGTCTTCTGGATCGTGCTGCGAGTCACGCAGCCGCCGTTACGAAGCATGCTGAAACGTGCGGAGTTTGCGGACGCCCTCGTCGGGCTTCTCATCGACAACGTGTACAAGTTTGCTCTCATGGGATTTGGTTTCATCATGGCGGCAAGCCAACTCGGCATCAATATCGGGGCTGCGCTCGCCGGTCTTGGCGTCGCCGGCCTCGCTATCGGGTTCGCCGCACAGGATTCTGTCGCGAATACGATTGCCGGGTTTCTGATCTTCTGGGACAAGCCGTTTCAGGTTGGGCACTTCGTGACCACTCAAAGCGAGTACGGACAGGTAACCGACATCACGATGCGAACCACCCGAATCCGCACGCCACGCAACATCTACCTGGTCGTCCCGAACAGAAAGATCATCGAGGACGTGCTCGTCAATCATTCGATGTACGGTCACACGCGTGTCGACGTCCCACTGGGCATTGCCTACAAGGAAGACATCGACGCAGCGAGGGAGGTGTTGCTGCGGGTGGCGCGGACAGACGAACACGTGAGTGCCGATCCCCCACCTGAGGTGGTTGTGACGGAACTCGGAAACTCGAGCGTCAACCTGCAGATTCGTGTCTGGATCGATGATGCCAAGCTGGAACGACCCGTTCTTCTGCGAGTGCTCGAAGGCTCGAAGAAGGCGCTGGACCAAGCGGGTATCGAAATCCCCTTCCCGCACCTCCAGTTGTTCTTCGATGACATCCGCAAGCCCGCCGTCGAGAAGATGCAACTCATTGCGGGGGGACAGGGAACATGAAGCACGACAATAGAACGAGGACCGACGGAGACGCCAGATGCGCTCAACGAGAGGAGACTAGATGTCATATCGGCACGTGACGCTCATGGCGCTTGCGGGCACGCTGGCCTGCACGGGCAACGCGCAGCAACAAGCAGCCAACGACCAGCAGACAACGTCAGCGATCCCCGGCGCGATCCTCGGCACGGCACCAGCCCCGCAGGGCGACGCGGTGCGGTACGTCCCCACCGACGATGCCACTGTGGGCTACCTCGCCGTCCCCGACCGCGACGGGCCATTCCCCGCCCTCATTCTGATCCACGAGTGGAACGGTCTCGTCGACCGTGTGCGGCAGGTGGCCGACGCCTTTGCGAAGGAGGGATACGTGGCGTTGGCGGCGGACTTGTACCGCGGTCGAACGGGATCGAGTCGTGAGGAGAACCGAGCATTGACCCAAGAGGCACGTGGAAACCTCGATGCGGTCATTGCCAACCTCGACGCCGCGCAACGGTTCTTGCGTGACCGCCCCGACGTAACGGGAAAGATCGGAGTCATGGGTTGGTGTTTCGGCGGCGGCATCGCGCTGAGCTACGGGTTGGGCGGCGAGCATCACGACGCGACCGCGATCTTCTACGGGTCGCTCATCGAAGACCCCGAGCAACTCCGCGCGCTCGACCACCCCGTGTACGGCACGTTCGCCGAGAACGACCGTGGCATCCCGCCCGATCAGGTTGAGCGGTTCGCGGCAGCGCTCGATGCCATCGGTATCGAGAACGACATCCACGTCTACGATCATGTAGGGCACGGCTTCTGGCTCAGGGTCGACGGAGATCGGGAGACCCGCGAAGCGCCGGCGACCGATGCGTGGCAGCGTCTGAAGTCGTTTCTCGCTCGCGTCCTCTCGTCATAGACGTGGTTGACCAGCGGTGTTGCCGGTCGCGCTTGCTGGGTAGCCGGTGACGTATCTCCAGTTCCATGCGGCCCTGATGGTCCCGCCGCTCGTCGTGCTCGGCATCGCCGCATGGCGTGCACACCCAGCGCTTGGGCCCCGCGCCGCGTGGGCCATATGGGCCGTGCCACCGATCGCGCTGATCTACACGACACCGTGGGACAACTACCTGGTGAAAAACGGGGTGTGGTTTTACGGCATCGATCGTGTGGTCGGGACCATCGGCTATGTACCCATCGAGGAATACCTCTTCTTTGTCCTCCAACCACTCCTCGCAGGCGCCCTGCTCTACGTGTTGCTGGCTCGCGACCTCGCGCGCCACGGATCGGCAGCCCCTCCAACTCACCCGGGACGCGTGCGCACAATTGGCACAACGCTGTGGCTGGCCTTGGGCATTGTCGGGCTAGCGATGCTCCGCAACGACGCGACCAGGTATCTCGGTCTGATCTTGGTCTGGTTTGCACCGGTCATTGCCGCGATGTGGCTGTTCCAGGGTCACACCATGTGGCAGGTTCGCCGAGCCGCGATACCGGCAGTCGTCGTCTCCACCATTTACCTCTGGATGGCGGACCGACTCGCCCTGGCTGAGGGCATCTGGGCAATCTCCGATCGCTACACCATCGGTCTCGCTCCGCTGGGACTTCCCGTCGAAGAGGCCACCTTCTTCCTCGTGACCACGGTGCTCTCGGTCTGCGGCGTGTTGCTGTTCCTCCTACCCAGAATTCCCGAGCTTCAAGCACACCCGTGATCCCTTTGCTGCCACCGGGACCCAAACCGTCGCTGCAGCAGCTCCTGAATTTGCGAGAAGGACCACACGAGTTCCTTGCGCAGCTCGTCGAGGAACACGGGCATGCGGTGCGCTACGGCGTCGGACCGTTCGCATTCTCATTGTTCACGCACCCCGACGCCGTGCAGCATATCCTCGTGACGCAGCAGCGCCGCTACGACAAACGCACCTTTCAATACCGACTGCTCAGCGACATCACCGGACGTGGCCTGCTCACCACCGATGGCGATTTGTGGCTTCGCCGGCGTCGATTGCAGCAGCCGTCTTTTCACCGGGATCGAATCGTCGAGTTCACTCCGGTGTTCACACACTTCGCCGAGCAATTGGCTCAGCGGTGGCGCATCTCCGCCGAGCGCGGCGACCCCGTCGACGTCGCAGCGGAGATGATGCATGTGACCCTGCAGTCGGTGGTCAAGACGCTATTCGGCATCGAGATCGGAGACCGCGCGGACAGTCTGGCCCGTGCCGCGCTCACCGTGCTGCATCACATCATGTTTCGAGCGCGCACGCTGGGCAGCGTTCCCCGATGGCTGCCAATCCGCTTGAACCGAGAGGCGCGCACAGCTCTTGATCTACTCGACGAGGCAATCCGAGGCACCATCGCGCGGCGCCGCAACAACGCGTCACGGCAATTCCCAGGTACCCCTGACCTTCTCGCACGCCTCATGAGCGCCAGCGACCCGGACACGGGAACGTCACTCACCGACGACGAGTTGCGCGACGAAATGATCACCATGCTGATTGCCGGCCACGAGACCGTGGCGAGCGCCCTCACGTGGACGTGGTACCTGCTCGCGTGTAACCCCGAGACCGATACCAAGCTGGCTGAAGA
>JAOTWK010000140.1 GCA_029862935.1 Gemmatimonadota bacterium
CCCACTTGAGCCGTTGCTGGAAGCGGGGTCCGATGCCCGGGATGTCGGCGAGGTCGAACTGGGTGAGGAACGCCTCTTCTTCCCCCGGGGGAACCACGATCACGCCGTCGGCCTCTGGGGTTCGGTGGGGCTTGGCGCGCTTGGCGGCGAGCTTGGCCACCAGGCGTGTCGTTCCGCCACCGATGGTGCCGACAATGCCCGTTTCGTCGCGAACGGTGGTGCGAATACGTCTGGCGGTCGCTTCCAGCGATTCATCTCGGTAGAGCGTCTCGGTGCCAGTCATGTCGAGATACATCTCGTCGATCGACGCTGGTTCCACGACGGGAGTGAACCGCTCCAAGACGGCCACGATCGCCTTGCTCTTTTCGCCACACGCGCCCCGTGGGACACCGACGATCATGGCGTCGGGACAGCGCTCGAGTGCCTGCGCCATGGACATGCCCGACCGAACGCCGTAGGCGCGGGCGCCGTACGATGCCGAGGTGACCACGCCGCGTCCGTGCGGCGACCCGCCGACGAGCACGAGGTCGGCGGAGCCCGCGCCTGTGGGGTCGAGCAATCTGGCTACTTGGACGTAGTAGGCGTCGGCGTCCAGCTGCAGGATGCGAGGGGGTGGGAGCTCGCGCGGCATAGCGAAGTATATCCGTCCCCGCGCGAGTCGGCCGTAGATTTCGGGCTCAGCCCGACCCCTTGGACTCCTCGCTCACCGCTGGCACCGGTGGCATCGCTGGCATCAGGCTCGGAATCGAATCGGGGCTCACGCCGAGCAGATCAGCGAGAGCCAGGTTCGCGAACATGGGATGGGCACCGAGCCAGGTCAGATCGCTGCCATCGACGTAAAAGAAGTGCACCTCGCCCCGACCGAACACCGAGTGGACCTCACGCCCGTCGACCTCGAGCGTGCGGTGGTGTCCGTATCCGGCCGCACCCTCACCGATGCCATCTGCCATGGAGACGAGTTGGCTCTGGGCCTCTTCAGGGGACGCGAATCGGCTGACATAGATCGTGGCACCGATCTCCTCGGTACCGTACCGCCCGATGAAACTCGCAGTTGGAGCGACATCTTGCTCGTGGAGACGCGCGAGGGCGCGTGCGGCTTCTTCCCCGGACTGCTGCTCGATCAACTCCAAGCCGTGTAGCTCCTCAGGGAGCGGTGAGCCCGCGCGGTCGCCAGCGCAGGCGCTTGCCAGCGCGAGCAGTGCCACACAACCGACGGTTCGCTGCAGAGTGAGATACGCCACGTGTGTCTCCATGGAAGAGTTGGCCGACGAACCATAGTGGGAGGTGGCTGAAGGTTCAACAGCGGGCGCTGGACACTCATTGTGTCCCGGCGTACCTTCGCGACATCGAGGTTCCTCGTCGCCCGCGGGTCTCTCCCAGTCGAGAACGACCATGAAGCGTTTCCTCGCCGGCCTGTTTGTTCTCTCGATCCTCCCTCCGGCGGTCCAATCCGGCCCCGGAGAGATCCGATTCGTCGAAACCAACGTTGATCTACAGGCAGACGGGTCGGCGGTGGTGCAGTACGTGGTGCGGTGGGGGGTACTGCGCGGCGAGCTGCACGGGTTCTACTTCGAAGGCGTCGATCGTTTGCGCGTCGAGATGCTCCCGGATGCCGCGTACGCCCTGGATAGTCAAGGACAGCGCTACGGTCTGTCGATCAGCGAGGTGTCGCCCGGCCGATGGGACATCATCCTGGCTGACGGTGCCGGCGTGCGCTCCGGCACGGTGACGTATTTCTTCGCCTTCGCCACGGACTTCGCCGCTGCCGGGTACGTCGGGCCGACGGCCGATGACGGCCGCCAGCTGACCTACTTCAACTGGTCTCCTGTTGAATGGGATGAGGCACGCAACCAGGATCACTACACGTTACGGGTGTTGCTGCCGCACCGCTTGGCACCGGGAATCGACGCGCGACAGTACGTCGATGCGGAGCAAGTGGTACTCACCGAGCGGTGGGTGAACGACAAGTTCCGCATCGACTACCAGCGAGGTGAAGCTGATCGTCTGCGGCTGGTCTTTCACAAGGACGATCCCGGCAATCAGTTCGACATGCGGACGCAGTTCTACGTCCCGGCGCAGTGGTTCACGGTTGCCGGTGCGCCCGCCGTGGACGCACCACGTCCGCAATTCGGGCGCTGGAAGAAGGAAGACTGGTACATCGGCGGAGGCGTGCTTTTGCTGCTCGGGGCGTTCTTCCTCGTGGTGACCGGGAAGCATCGCTCGATGATCACCGCGCACCGCGGTTTGGATAAGGTACGCTGGGACACATTGGACTGGACGCCCCCCAAGCTGGTGTTGTCGAGCTTCCGCAAACCGGGCAAGGTCTGTGAGACCCTGACGCCGCTCGAAGCGGCGTTCTACCTCGAGATTCCGTTCAAGCGCATCCTCAGTGCCATGCTCGATTCCATGGTGGCAGAGGGGTTCCTGCGGGTCACCTCGCGAACACCGCTGCGGGTCCGCGTCCTGCAACCGCCCGACAAGACGAAACTGGATCAATACGAGAGGATGCTGTTCGAGTCGTTCGAGGACGATGGTCGCCTTTCGCAAAACGAGCTCGAAGCTTTCATGAACGGTGCGGTCGAGAACATCCGCCAGAAAGCGTGGGACTCTGACGTGGAAGCGACGAAAGCGTACTACCAGAACCTGGTGGTCGACCGCCCCGCAGCCGATCGGCGTGGCACAGACGCAGACTGGTACTGGTGGTATCACAACCAGCATCCGTACTACACCCGCCGGTACAACCACGACCGCAACCCGTTTCGTCACGAGGCAGACGTCCCCGTGCAGGTTGATCATCTGGTCAGCGGTCCCATCAACACCGACTTGGCGCTCGATCTCAACGTGTGCCACGATGCCTGCCACTCGGCGTGCCACTCGGCGTGCCACTCCGCGTGCCACTCTGCCTGTCACTCAGCCTGTCACTCGGCGTGTGTCAGCGGGAGCTCGCACTGATGGACGTTCCGTTCGTGGCCAGGGACCTGTCGTGGATCGATGAATTCATCGAACGCGTCAGGCCGTACGTGTTCGTACGTGAGATCGACCAACTCATCATCAAGCGCCCCAACCAAGCGCAGAAGCTCAACGCCCAAGGTGTGACGATCCTCAAGCGTCTCCTGGATGGCGCATCGGTACATGAACTGCTCAACGACATTGGGCGGGATCCGCGCATCGTGAGGGACGTGGAGCTCTTCATGTACGAAGTGAAGCGGTTCATGGAAGGGACCCTCGACGAGGCGACGCGGACGCACGCCGTTGACGTGCAACCCTTCGACTTGGGCTTCTCACAACTCCCGGTTCTGTCGGAGATCGCACTGACCTACCGGTGCAACCTCAAGTGCTCGTTCTGCTACGCCGGGTGCAACTGCACGACGAATCCGGTCGGCGACGACAGAGAGATGACAACGGCCGAAGTGCAGTCCGTCCTGCAGAAGATCTCTGAGGAAGGCCAGGTGCCGTCGGTCAGCTTCACCGGTGGTGAGGCGACGGTCCGGCGCGATCTGTGTGAACTGGTACAGTCTGCGCATGCGCTGGGTCTCAGAGTCAACCTGATCACCAACGGCACCCTGATTACCGAGGCACGGGCCACCGCACTGGCGGCCGCAGGTCTCGACTCGGCCCAGGTGAGTCTCGAAGGGGTAAGCGCGACAACGCACGAGAAGATCACGCAGATCCCACACTCGTTCATGCGCGCGGTCGCTGGTGTGCGGCACCTCAAAGCCGCCGGCATCCACGTGCACACGAACACCACCATCAATCGCGACAATCTGCACGAGTGTGTGCGGATGCCGGAGTTCGTGAAGCGGGAGCTCGGCAACACCAAGTTCAGCATGAATCTCGTCATTCCAACGGGGAGCGCGGCGCTCGACGAACGGTTGGTCGTACGCTATCGGGAGTTGGCGCCGTATCTGATGGCGATTCAGGCCGAAAGCCGACGCCACGGTGTCGAGTTTATGTGGTACTCACCGACGCCGATGTGCATGTTCAACCCTGTGGCTCGCGGACTGGGGAACAAGGGGTGTGCGGCCTGCGATGGACTCCTTTCGGTAGCCGCCAACGGTGACGTCCTTCCGTGCGCGTCGTACGATGAAACCGTTGGGAACTTGCTCGAGCAGAGCGTGCAGGACGTGTGGGAGTCACCGCGGGCGAAGCTATTCCGCGACAAGTTCCTGGCCCATCCGGAATGTCGCAGCTGCCAAGACTTTGCGATCTGCAATGGCGCCTGCCCCCTCTACTGGCGGCAGATGGGGTTCGACGAGTTGACCGGGTGTCGTGGCTTCGCACCCCTCGAGCCGGGACATTTCACCCAATGATCCTTCCAACCAGAGCCGACCGCGGCATCGTCGTCTTTGTGCTCTTCCCGTCGTTCGCGTACGAGCGACGTCTCGTGGTGAGCTTTGGTCTCGTCGTCGTGGGGTTCGTTGTGCAGTTCATCACCACGGCGATCTTTCCCGGACTCCTGCTCCTGGTCGTCGGAAACGCGCTGCTGTTGGTCAAGGGCTACGACAATCGGATTGATTGGGCAGGATTCGACCCTGACGCACGCTGGGAGCGCGTCGACATCGAGAAACTCGATCAGCTTCGCGAGCTGGACAAGAAGATCAAGAAGTGGGACCTGAGTGCCCTCGACATTTCGAATCCCCTGGGAGTGGTCGCCTTCCTGTTCGTGGCAGGAGGGTTGGGCGTGCTGCTAGTGACGAGTCGCGGAAACCTTCGAATCGTCGCGCTGGATGCGCTCGTCTTGCTCGTGCCACACTGGCTCACTGGAATTCGCTCGATTCTCCGAACGCCGCAGCTGTTGGTGCGGATTGACGCCATCAAGAAGGTCCTCGACCGGTCGGCGACTCGTCTCAGGGACCATCGCGTGATACCGCTCATGCTGCTGTTGGGCGACGAGGCGAAGCTCCCCGAAAACATCAAGTTCAAAGTTGACATCGGTGGGGCGCATCCGGATTTCTTGGGCCTCTACGGACAGGTCGTGATCAACGACGTGCAAGGCAAGTCGTATCCGTACTTCTACGTTGTGCTCGTGGCTCGGAAGGACTTCGGCTTGCGCGAGGCCCACCGGCGTTTTCGACCGAGCGACGACCTCACCAAGGAGTTCAAGGTGGAGGAGGAGGTGGAGGTGATGGTGATCCGGCAGCACACCACGAAGACCAGCGGGTATCACACCAAACCGGAAGTTGCGGCCGGCATCTTCTACGCTGGGCTCAACATGGCGGAGCAGGTGGCAGGGGGAGTGGTGAGCGGTAAGCCGTAAGCTGCGAGTTCTCAGTTCTCAGTTTTCAGTTTTCGGTTGTTAGGTTTCAGCCGTCAGCCGTCAGCGATCAGCCTTCAGCCAACAGCTTTCAGCTATCAGCCGTGAAGCGTCAGAGGAGCTCAGATGGTCCAACACATTCATGTTGATCACGTCCGGGTTCTCATCATCGCAGCGGTGACATTGTTGGCCACGGTCAGCACCGGCATTGCACAGGAGCCCCATCTTCCTACTCCGACAGAGCAGCAGGGACACGACTGGCTCATTGTACCGGGCGAGAGGGCAGGGCCCGTGACGGCGACGAGCACGGAAGCCGAGCTGCTCGCGCACTTGGGGGAAGCGCAGTCAGAACCCACGGAGATCCACCGCGGCGAGGGATTCTTCACTGGTGGCGTGATCGGGTATCCAAGCGATCCCACCCGGCGATTCGAAGTCGCGTGGGCCGATCCTACAGAGGGATTCCAGAGACAGGTGTACATCCGTGGCAGGTCGTCCGAGTGGCATACGGCGGAAGGGATCACGTTGGGCACAACACTCAAGGAACTCGAAGCGCTGAACGGCAAGCCGTTCCGTCTGATGGGGTTCGAGTGGGATTACTCAGGCGTGATCATGTCGTGGGAGGGCGGGAAGCTCGAGCATCTGGCGCCGGTTGGCCTCAGCCTCGAGCACATCTTCGAGGGAAACCCGGATCCGGTGTACTTCCAGGTCTCGGGTGATCGCGAGTTCTCCTCAGGCCACCCGGCGATGCAGCGGCTGAACCCGACCGTGCGAGAGATCGTCGTCAGATTCGACTGACCGACGTTGCGCGGCGGGCCTACGCGATCACGTTCCGATCCTTCAGGTGCTCCAAGATCGGGTGCAGGATGAGTCTCCGCAGGCGATAGCGCCGGCCGGGCGTGACGGGCTGGCGAGCACTCGTGTTGATGGGCTGGTTGTCCGATGGTACGGGCTCGATCAGCCTGAGCGTGAGAAGCGATTCCAGTAACACCGTGCTCTGCTCGGTCGTCATCCGGAAGATCGTGGCGTGTTCCTCCGGCGTCAGCGAATTGTGGACGACGAACGCCTTCAGCGTGAACGTCCGCTGTAAATCGAAGTCCCTGAGAAAGCGGAAGCTCAGCGGCTTGACCGGTGCGATCGTGAGCGTGTCAACGTTCGCCGTGAAATCGACCGACCGCAGCCAGTAGAAGAGCGCCAACATGACGTCTTCCCCGCTGTGCCGGTGGAGGCTGTCGAAGTACCACTCCCGAAGAATCGCCTGCTTCTTCGAAGGGGACCGAGCGCGTCGGAGCTTGTGCCGCATCATGGGCGTGAGGCCAGACGGGGGTGCAAACGTCATCGGCAGGCCGGTGCGTCCATGGCGGTTGCCGACGATGTCCTGAAGAGTGTCGCGTCCCAGGCGATCCAAGGGATGCACGGTCACGAGTTGCACAGATGCCGGTGCCGTCTTGGTGAGGTAATGCCATGCCTGACGGCCGATCGTCGTGATCCAGTAGATCGTCGAGTCCGTGCGCGAAAAGAAGATGAGAAGGCGTTGCAGGAGCTCTGTACCCCGATGGCCTTGGAGCATCAGGAGCTCCAAATTGTCGATCGCGCACACGGTCGGTGAGTCCGACCGATCGGCTTGGACGAGGTACGTCTCCAAGGACTCGATTGAGTTCCGCGGCTCGCCTTCAATCCCGAGCGTATCTGCCAACAGCGCTGCGAGAGTGGCCTCCTCGGTGATGCGGTCGTCGAGTACGACCTTGGTCAGGCGGCAGTCGTCGAACACCTTGCGCTCGAGCACGTTCGAGAAACTGGTCCGTCCGCTTCCCAGCGGAGCCGTCAGGATCATGACGCCCGGGCCGTCATCCTCACGCCACGCCTTATGGTGATTGCGGACGAACACGAGGTCGCGCGCGCGCCCCTCGAGCAACGACGGGTCGGTCACTGGCGCAAAAGAAAAGAGCTTGCGATAGACGAGCGGACGGTTCTGCAGAAGCTCGTCAACGCCGACAATGGCATCGAGCGCGTGGAACACGTCGGCGTCCTCGACGGCAGCAACTCCGACGGCAGTCTGTCCGCGGCGGACGAGCCCTAACAGCAGCCGTTGTCCCCGACTGGCCAGTGCCACGAGACGGGCTGCGGCTCGGCTGGCCCAGGTGCCGGCACGCCGCCGCCCGCGCTCCAAGTCGCGTGCGACACGGGTCTGGACGCGCACCCAGAGCCCCTGAATTGACTGCTCGGCACGAATGCGCCGCAGGAGGTCTTCCCAGTCCTCACGGATGGCGCCGAACGCGCCGGTGGCGAGATCGCCCCACGGCTCGGCGAGGGATGTCGTGAGCTCGTCGAGCGTGTCAGCGGACCTGCGGACGCCGTCAGGCGCCAGCTCGAGGGCGGTGGCAACGGCCGTGCGGGCCTTGTCGCTGTCGGGTTTCGATGCGCCCACGGTCTCGAGCTCGTCCGCGGCGGAAGTCAGGTTGTACTCGATGATCTCGCGGACTCGCTCCGCCTCACTCCACACTTGACCGATACGGACCTGCAAAGGCTCCGCTCGCTTCTGGAGCTGCTCCGGCCATGGCGGGGCAAGTGCCTCTTCCGCGATCTCTCTCAGGTCAATTGCAAAGACATCGGCGCGAGGGTCGACCGCTTTTTCTGGGCCGGCTTTCCAAAGGTGCACGGAAACGCGGTCGGGCAACCCGGCCATGAGCTCGACGAGTTCGTCCCACTCGGCCTGGCCGGGGGCATTCAACACGTCGCGTGGCACGACGGCCCCGGGGAGCTTCTTCAAGGCCTCGTCTACCTTCTTGATTGCCTTACCCTGAATATCCCTGAGTCGAGCTGCCGTGTCCGCGAGGCGATCAGGTGAGGCATCACGACAGACCTGCTCGGTGTCGTCGCCCATCCGACGGAGGTGCCGTGCGAGGGAGTCGAAAGAATCGGTAACCGGTTTGATCGTCGCACTTCCGATTCGATCGAGTGCCTTCTCCTCGAGACCCAGCAGGCGCTCTCTGAGTTCAATGAGTTGCAGCGTGAGTGCGAACCGATCTTGCAGCTCCCTGTGCCATATCGCCCACTCGGCGGCCCGAGCGCGGAGCTTCGCTGCTGGCGAGCGGTGGGATGGG
>JAOTWK010000005.1 GCA_029862935.1 Gemmatimonadota bacterium
TGAGGATCTTGGACACCAACTCGATGCCGCGCGACACCCCGCGCCAGACAATGAGTGCGGTCAGCACGAGGAACAGGGCCAGCAACCCGATGGCCACTTGCCAACTGCCCACGAACTCGGAGAACAGGGCTGTGGATTGCTCGGCCGTCATCGTCTGGGCAAAGCTCCCCGAAATCGTCTTGAAGAAGTAGCCGAGCGTCCACCCGGCGATCACTCCGTAGAACGAGAGAATGCCGACACCGGTGAGCACCCCCAGCAGGCCGACCAGTTTCCACCAACTCCACGGTGCCACGGCGTCGAACGCCCCGACCGGATTCCGATTGGTGTGTCGTCCGAGGGTCAATTCGGCGAGCATCACCGGAGCACCGATGAGGAATACGAACGCCAAGTAGATGACGACGAAGACGGCTCCCCCGTTCTCACCAACCACGTACGGAAAACGCCAGATGTTGCCGAGTCCAATCGCGGAGCCTGACGCGGCGAGAATGAAACCGAAGCGGGACCCCCAGGTACTTCGTACCGGGGATGGAGCCATGGCACTCATCGGGAGGAGCCTTCCATGCGGGAGTCCACGAAGGTTACGCTGGAGAGGGCAATTGTCTAGCACCCGGCCCGAAGTACCTTGAGATGGGCGGTATCTGGCTCTCGAGGGAGGTGATGGGTATGGCAGCGCAGCGAGCGCTCGATTTTCCCGCGATTTGGCAGGACGCGATCCCCTATGACCGCTTCATCGCGGAAGCGCAGGATCTCCAGAAGCTCTGGGAAGGCATTTATCGGCGATTCCAAGTACCTGCCTGGGCGCGGGAGCGCGCACGCGAAGTGAGTGGCATCCGGTTCCTGTGCATCACAGAGGACTGGTGTTGGGATGCGGCCAATGTCGTGCCACCAATTGCCAAGCTCTGCGACGAATCGGGCACGATGGAGCTGCGTATCATCAAGCGTGACGAGCAGCCCGAAATCATGGACCGGTACCTGACGAACGGGTCACGCTCGATCCCGATCGTGGTCGCACTGGACAGCGAGTTCCACGAGTCGGGGCGATGGGGTCCTCGCCCTCGGGAGCTGCAGGCGTGGGCCCTCGCTCACAAGGACGAGCTTCCCAAGAAGGAATTCTATACGACCATGCGACGCTGGCACGTCGAGGACGCCGGCATGTCGACGCTCAGAGAAGTGATGGAGATGGTGGAACCGAGGCAGTAAGGCGAAGATTCTCAACCCTTCTGCCCTTTCTGCCCCCTCTGCCCCCTCTGCCCCCTCTCTCTACCGCCCCTCCTGCTTCAACACCCTCCGCAGGATCGTGGTTGCTCGCTCCACATTCTTCTCGCTGAATACCATGGCAGGACGGAAACGGATCGACCGTGGGCCGCACGGCAATGTCGCAAAGCCCGCTTCCCAGCATTGCTGCCGAACACGATTCCGGGTGATGCCATCCGGCAGGTCGAATGCCAGGAGCAACCCGCGGCCCCGCGCGTTCGAGACGGTGGAGAAATCCGCCTGGAGCTGCTCCAGGTGTGTCTTGAAGGTGGCACCGACTCGGGCGGCACCCTGCACGAGTCCGTCCTCGTGCATGATCTGCAGATATCTTGCACAGCGGACCATGTCGACGAGGTTCCCACCCCAGGTCGAATTGATTCGCGATGACACGTGAAACACGTTCGTCTCGACGTCGTCGATCCTGGTGGTGCTCATGATTCCGCACACCTGCGTCTTCTTCCCGAACGCCACGATATCCGGCGTCACGCCAAGCTGCTGAAAGGCCCACATCGATCCGGTGACGCCCATGCCGGTCTGGACTTCGTCGAAGATCAACAGTGCCTCGTGTCGGTCCGCCAACGTGCGCAAGTGTTGCAGGAACTCGGCACGGAGATGGTTCTCGCCACCCTCGCACTGAATCGGCTCGATCAGAATCGCAGCGATGCCGTGGGGATCTCGCGCGAATGCCTCCTCGATTTCCTGGACTGCCTGCCGCTCCGTCGCTTCAACCTCAGACTCATCGACCGGGAAATGCATCTTGGGGTTGGTGACCCTTGGCCAATCGAACTTGGGGAAGTCGCGAACCTTGAGCGGCTCGGTATTGGTTACGGATAGCGTGTAGCCGCTCCTCCCGTGAAATGCTTCGCGGAAGTGAAGGATCTTGTCGGCGCCGCCATCGATCCCGTTGGCTCGGTTCTTTTGGGCCTTCCAGTCGAATGCCGCCTTCATGGCGTTCTCGACGGCAAGTGCACCGCCGGCGATGAAGAACAGGTAGCGGTACTCGTCAGGAACGGCGAGCTCGCGAAACGTGTCGACGAAGCTGCCGTACTCGCGTGAATACACATCGCTGTTCGCCGGATTGCTGAGCGCCGCGGTCAGCAGCGACCGTTGGAAAAACGCATCCTGCATCTTCGGATGGTTATGCCCAATGGGCAGCGTGGCGAAGAATGTGTAGCAGTCCAGGTACTCCTTTCCGGCGAGCGCATCGACCATGACGCAACCGTGGGACTTCTCCAAGTCGATAACGATGTGAAAACCATCCACCAGGATGTTGTTGCGCAGTACGTCAAACACCTTGTCGGCTGGCAGTACAGTTCGTGTCATGACCCATCTCCTTCCCCAACGTCGCCGCTGCACGATGGCACTATGGCCCGTGCAGCACTGGAATCTCTCTGGTGAGTTGTGTGACCGGATGCGTGTGGGAACGGCTGGTCGTTCCAGCCTATGCGCGCCGCCGATCGAAGGTCAGGTTGGGGGGGGCGAAGATGCCAGGCCGCGCGTAGCGTGGGAGTCGGCGGGACAAGAGCTCGCTGAGCATACCACAATCTAACTGCCGCGGCTCTCCTGCACGCTGCGCGAACACGAAATCCGACTCCGAAAGTCGGCGATGCTACATCAGAACGGCCACCACGTGTGGAACAGGAGTATCACCCCGTCAGGGCCGATCCCCGTTGTCGAACCGACAACGGCGGAGCGGAACAGCTTGACGAACAGACCTGCCCCGCCTCCCACCTTGAGCCCGTTGGTGGTGAGCTTGAAGTCACCGGCGGGAAACACCCGACCGGCGTCTAGAAAACCCACGGCGGTGACCCGAAACAGGGTAGGCTCGACGATCAGGTCGTATCGGATGTCCAGATTCGCGAACAGCTTGTCGGCGTCCAAAAGGCGGCGGTTCGGCAGGGCGCGGTGGGAGCTCGTACCGCCCAATGCGAGAAACGGTCGCTCACTGGACTCGAAGCGGTAGAATGCGCCGAGCGGCGGTGTGCCGCTCATGGTCTGGCCAGCGAGACGTACGGCGACTCCGAGGTTATGTCGCAGAGGGATGTACGCGGTCGCTGATACGTTCGTACGGGTGTAGCTCACGTCGCCAACTACGGAGGAGTCGGCGAAGCCAACGATTGCTTCGAGGAACACACCACTGGTGGGTGCCGGCTCGTCATTGCGTGTGTCGAACACGAGCCCGACGCGGGCAGATACATCTCCGACACCTCGGCCAATCGCCGGATCAACACCCCCTGCTACGTCGTTGGCGAGTTGGCTCGCTCCTGACAGGGTATCGATCTTCCACCGCTCTGCATGTAAGCCAGCGAGGACTCGCAAGCCGCCAATGATCCGGCGCTGTACGGCGAGCCGACCATATAGCCGATGGTTGTCAGAGCGGTAGTAGTGCGGGTTGTCGCTTGTAACATTGACGTCGTCAATGACCGATTTGTTGCCGATACCGGCATAGCGTTCCCGCGCGTCTCGTCGGCCTTCCAGCGCGACGATGAACCGCCAACCGTCGATCCACTGGGGCATTCTTGCTTCGAGCCGGAGGCGCTTGCTCCCCGATGCTGCAATGTCGCCGTCCAGTGACAACTGCATTCGATACGGAGGCGGCGCGTCCCACTCGTCGTACCCGAGTTGCATGACCTGAGCATACAAGAGCCCCGCGGTGATACCGTTCGCGGGGGTCCAGTAGAGCCTGGGTAGGCCGACGGCCGTCCAGTCCGCACCAAAACTCGGCAGGTCCGGGAGTTGCGCCACCCCAGGTCCGGAAAGGGCGACGCTCATCACGGTAAGGAGAGTGAGGCGTCTCACCGATTTCGCTCGAAGAGATACGCCGAATCGTAGTGGCGCGCCGCTGCCCCATCCCAAGCGGCATATCGACGGCCGGAGTAGAACGATGCCCCGCCGAATTCGCCCCGTGTGTTGACAGCGTAAAAGTTGAGTCCGAACGTCGGCCGCCCCTGCTCATCGAGCAGGCGCTTCTCCGAGGTTACCACGACCCGCCGAAGTGTCTCCAGGCAGGCGTCGGTCGGGTTGAGCCCGCGTCGCATGAATTCGACGGTGAGGAATGCCCCGCAGGCCTTGATACATGCTTCCCCACGGCCGGTCGATCCAGCCGCCCCGACATCATTGTCGGTATACTGGCCCGCGCCGATGATCGGCGAGTCACCGACGCGGCCCGGGATCTTCCAGGATAGGCCACTTGTCGTTGTCACTGACGAGACGTCACCTGTCGCATTCACGGCATTCAAGTTGATGGTCCCGTGCTCCTCGCGCGAGAGCATCTCGTCATCGGGGACCTCGAGCCAGTTGTCGTTTGGCCCACGCCGCGCCCGCCAGCGGAGCCACGCCTCCCGCGCTCTGTCGGTGAGAAGATCTTCGTCGACCATGCCGTATGAGAGGGCAAACCGCTTCGCACCTGGTCCAACGAGTAACACGTGGTCTGTATACATCAATACGTACTTGGCCACGACGCTCGGGGTCTTGATCCCCTCGAGCGATGCGACGGCTCCCGCGCGACGGGTCGGTCCGTGCATGCATGATGCATCGAGCTGCACGACCCCGTCTTCGTTGGGGAGTCCGCCGTAGCCGACGGAACTGTCGTTGGGATCCAGTTCCTGGAGTTTGACGCCCTCGATGGCGGCGTCGAGCGTATCCACGCCCTGCGCCATCAGCATGCCAGCGCGCTCGACCCCTTGGAGGCCGTTTGCCGAGGCGACCGCGACATTGGCGGCGGCAGACTGGGTATGGGGGGCCGGCGCGGCCGCGGCTCGCGAACCGAACATCGCCCCTGCCGCCACCCCTGTTGCTGCGCCGAGGAAGTCACGACGTGAATACGCGGAATCGGACACGGTGCCTCCAGTCGGGGGAAATCTCAGGGAGCACCGCGAATTAACCCCGACCGGCAAGGGGCTGTCAACTTGCCTCGCGCGGAGGACGGCCGTACGTTCACCGCGCAGGTGTCGACGTGGCCTCCTGCCGTATCGGCGTCCAGGCATATCGCTGTGAGGTGGCTTCGTTCCGTGGTCTCCGTAGTGTTACCGATCTTCAATGAAGAGCAGAACCTCGAACCGCTGATGGAGGAGATTGCGGCGGCGCTTGCCGAAGTTCCTCACGAAGTTGTTGCGGTCGACGACGGGTCGACTGACGGCTCACTCGACAGGATACGAACGCTGCAACATCGCTTCCCCGCGCTCAGGGTCATCGTGCTGGACAGACGGTCTGGACAGAGCGCGGCGACTGCCGCTGGTTTCGATGCGGCCCGGGGTGATGTTGTCGTGACGCTTGACGCGGATGGTCAAAATGACCCTCGCGATATCTCGCTTGTGCTGCAGACCCTGGAACGCAACTCGGCGGCGGCAGCGGTGGTGGGCTACCGGGTCGCACGGCACGATTCGCGGTGGAAACGCCTGCAGAGCCGCATCGCCAATACTGTGCGAAACCTCATTACCCGTGATCGAATCCGGGATATCGGATGCTCACTGAAGGCGGTACGGCGGTCTGTGTGGCATGACATCCCACGGTTCGACGGCATGCATCGGTTCTTGCCCACCCTCGTGCGGGCGCGTGGTGGACATGTGCTGGAGGTGCCCGTCTCCCATCGGCCGCGGGTGTACGGTCAAAGCAAATACGGCATGCGGAACCGGGCCTGGCGAGGTCTAGTGGACGCGTTGGGCGTCGGCTGGTATCGGCGGCGGGCTCTGAACTACCTAATCAAAGAAGACTCGGAGTAGGTATGCCACGTCGCAAGCGGCTCGATCCCGCCATCTTCCACCTGCCCGTGGAGCGGATGCAAACGGGTTACTACAGCGACAAGTACTTCCAGCGGACGCGCGAGGTCCTGTTGGCCGACGGGCACCATCCCAACGTGCTGATGCAGGTGTTCTCGAAGACCCATGCCTTCCTCGGTGGGATCGACGAAGCGATCGCCATTCTCAAGCTCTGCTCATTCTCCTGGGACGAACTGAAGGTTCACGCATTGTACGATGGAGACGAGGTCGCGCCCTGGGAAACCGTGATGACGATCGAAGGTCCGTACGATGCGTTTGCCCACTTGGAAACGCTGTATGTGGGCGTGCTTGCGCGCCGCACTCGGGTGGGAACGAACACGCGGCTCGTCGTAGAGGCTGCGCACCCAAAGGACATCATGTTCTTTCCGGCGCGGCACGATCACTGGCTCGTGCAAACTGGCGACGGGTATGCCGCCCATGTCGCGGGAGCCATCGGAGTGTCGACCGATGCGCAGGCGTCCTGGTGGGGTAGTGAGGGGATCGGTACTGTGCCGCACGCGCTCATCGCCGCGTATGGTGGTGATACGGTGCGAGCTGCCGAAAGGTTCGCCAAGTACATGCCTGAACCTTCAAAGCTCATTTGTCTCGTTGACTTTGACAATGACAGTGTGGGTACCTCGCTCGACGTTGCGCGGGCGTTGGGTTCCAATCTGTACGGTGTGCGATTAGACACGTCGAGCACTCTGGTCGACAAGTCGGTGATGTCCCAAATGGGGGCGTTCGACCCACGGGGGGTGAACCCCCAGTTGGTGTGGAATGTTCGCCGGGCCCTCGATGCCGAAGGGTTCCAGCACGTCCGCATTGTGGTGTCGGGTGGATTCACGGTCGAGAAGATCCGCGCGTTCGAAGAGGCAGACGTCCCGGTCGACGCCTATGGTGTTGGGTCGTCGCTCTTCCGTGGCCAGGGCAACTACGACTTCACGGCCGATGTCGTCATGGTGGATCAGCAACGCTGTGCCAAAGTGGGGCGGGAGCACCGGCCGAACAAACGGTTAGAGCTGGTTCAATAGATGTCCGGTGTGCACTATCTACCGATCCCGCAGTACTTCGATCGCACGCGAGTGGGTGAAGTATGGCGCGTGGCGTACGAAACGCGCGCCAGCGAGGCCCACGACTGGGCGCAACAGCATGGAATCGAGCCCGCTGCCTCGGACGAATATCGGTTGTGCCTGTTGCTCATCGACTGCCAGAACACGTTCTGCGTTCCGGAGTTCGAACTCTTTGTCGGTGGACGGTCCGGCAAAGGTGCTGTGGAGGACAACATCCGGCTGTGCGAGTTCATCTACCGCAATCTGAGTGCGATCACCGAAATCGTACCGACCATGGACACGCACACTGCAATTCAGATCTTTCATCCAATCTTCTGGGTGAACGAGGCGGGTGAGCATCCGGTGGGAGCACGGACCGTCATTACGCCGGACGATCTGGAACGAGGCGTGTGGCGCATCAACCCCGATATTGTAGGGACCGGCGAGAACGGTGGCGAGTGGTTACAGGCTCACGCGAACCATTACGTGCGCCAACTCGGCGAGGGGCGGTACCCACTCATGGTGTGGCCGTATCATGCGCTGTTGGGCGGTATCGGCCACGCGCTGGTCTCCTCTGTGGAAGAAGCCATCTTCACCCACAGCATCGCGCGGTGTGCTCGCCCTCGATTCGAGGTGAAGGGTGGCAACCCCCTGACCGAAAACTACTCCGTCTTGAGTCCGGAGGTGTGCGACGGACCTGATGGACAGCGCATTGCCGCGAAGAACACCGCGTTGATCGATCATCTTCTCGGATTTGACGTAGTGGTCGTTGCGGGTCAGGCAAAGAGCCACTGTGTGGCGTGGACGGTGCACGACCTGCTGTCGGAGATCCGCGCGAGGGACCCGCAATTGGCCCACCGCGTTTACCTTCTCGAGGACTGCACGTCGCCCGTCGTCGTGCCAGGAGTCGTAGACTTTTCTGAGCCGGCGAACGCGGCGTTTCGCGAGTTCGCCGAGGCAGGCATGCATTGTGTCCAATCGACGAGATCGCTCGTGTCGTGGCCAGGAGTGAGCACGTGACCGCGGTGCCAGCACCAGGGGCGGACGTTCCATTTGGACGGTTCTTTCTCCCTGGCCCGACGGAGGTACATCCGGACATCTTGCAAGCGATGACACGGCCCATGATTCCGCACCGCGGGGCGGAAATGGTCGATTTGTTTCGTTCCATCGAACAACCACTGCAACGACTGTGGCGCACGGACCGTCGGGTGTTCGTCGGAACCTGCTCGGGAACCGGATTCATGGAAATGGCGGTACGCTCTGGGGTGCGGCGCCGTGCCCTCTCGCTGGTTGGAGGTGCCTTTGGAGAGCGGTTCGCTGGCATCGTTGCCGCTACCGGACGGGACATGATCCGCCTTGATGTACCGCTGGGCAAGACGGTGGAGCCGGACATGCTGCGCGACGCTCTCAAGCGCTCCGATGTGGACGCCGTCACCTTGGTGCACTCGGAGACCTCGACTGGTGCGTTGGCACCGCTCGAGCCGCTGGCCGCGGTCGTGCGAGAATTCGAAGACGTCGTGCTGCTCGTAGATGCCGTGACTTCGTGTGCCGGATCCCCGGTTGAGACGGATGGGTGGCAGCTCGACTTCGTATTCACCGGATCGCAAAAGGCACTTGGTCTCCCTCCGGGCCTTGCGTTAGGAGTCGCATCGGAGCGGATGCTCGAACGAGCGAAACGCGTGCCTGAACGTGGCGCGTATCTGGACGTTCTATCGTTCAACCGGGCTGCGGTGGACTACCAACCGACCAACACACCGGCACTGTCGCTGCTCTTTGCGCTCGAGACACAGCTGGCGCGGATGGACCGGGCGGGCGGCGTGGAAGCTCGCTGGGCGCGCCACGACAAGATGCGTCGTGTGGTCGAAGAGTGGGTCGCGCGGCGGGGGTCCAAGTTCGGCATCACGTACTTGCCATCGGATGGACGCCGTTCGTGGACCGTGTCGTGCCTCAAGCTCCCTCCACATTTGAACGGCCGCACCATCGCACGGACGCTGAAGACGAAAGGATGGATCATTGGGTCCGGCTACGGCCCACTCAAGCAGTCCACGATTCGAATCGGGCACATGGGTGACCACACGCCCGACGGTGTCTCCGCATTGCTCGATCAACTGGAGACCACGCTCACATGAAGAACTACGTGGTGGTCGTGGCCGACCGCATCGCGGATGCCGGGCTTCGAGTACTTCAAGGTGTCCCGGAGTTCGAGGTCGTCGCCATTGCCGGTTCGCCTGAGCGTCTTTCGCAGGAATTGGAGCGGGCGCACGCCCTCATCGTGCGATCCGACACGCAGGTGACGGAACACGCAATCGCGGGGGCGTCCCATCTGCTCGTCGTTGGCAGAGCCGGGACAGGAGTAGACAACATCGATGTCCCAGCTGCCACCCGACGGGGCATCGCCGTGCTGAATGCCCCAGGCGCTAACACCGTGAGTGCGTCCGAGCATGCAATTGCGTTGCTGTTTGCCCTCGTGCGTCGTATTCCGTGGGCGGCCAGCAGCATGAAGGAAGGGCGCTGGGATCGAAAACGCTTCGCCGGAACCGAGTTGAGTGGGAAGCGGCTGGGTCTTGTCGGCCTTGGGCGCGTGGGAATGCGAGTTGCCTCAACGGCGCGCACGCTTGGAATGAAGGTGGCTGCCCACGATCCCTACCTGCCCGAGGAACGCGCGAAGGAATTGAACATCGCGCTGCTCCCGCTCGAGGAGTTGCTTGCCTCCGTGGACGTCGTGTCACTGCACCTTCCTCTGACGGAGAAGACCCATCAACTCATCAATGGAGAGCGGTTGGCGCTCATGAAGCCAGGGGCCGTATTGATCAACACCGCGCGTGGCGGGCTGATCGACGATCGGGCCCTCCTCGAGGCGATCGAGCGTGGTGGGTTGGCCGGTGCGGCGCTCGATGTCTTCGATCCTGAGCCCCTGCCGGAAGACTCTCCACTCAGAGCGTCCGAACGGATCTTGCTGACGCCACACCTGGCAGCGTCCACCTCCGAGGCACAGGACCGCGTAGCGGTCGAAATCTGTAGCTACGTGCGGGATGCTCTGCTGACCGGCGCGTTGAGCGGGGCGGTGAATCTCCCGGGAGTCCCCAGCGATATGCTCGGGCGGTTAGCCGACACACTGGAACTGGCCAGACGCTTGGGCCGGCTGGCGGCCGCATTGGCCAGGCATCCCGTTTCAGGGATAGAGGTGCTCTATGGCGGGACCGACGAAGCCACCCCCAAGCCGGCGATGCTCGCGGCGGTCGAGGGTCTGCTGTCAGCCATGGGTGTCGAGCGCGTGAGTCTCGTCAATGCTGCCGAGCGGGCGCGACAGCGTGGAATCAGCACGTCGCGACGGGTAGGTGCTGCGGTTCCCGGATTTGAAACGACCATAGGCGTGACTATCACGATGGAGGAGCGATCACTCACCGTCGAAGGGGCGATGCTCGGCTCGCAGGTCGGGCGCGTCATCGCCATCGATCGCTTCACGGTCGATGTCCCAGCCGAAGGGAACATGGTGGTGTTGTGGAACCGCGACGTCCCGGGGGTGATCGGTCGGGTGGGGAGCTTGCTCGGAGACGCCAACGTGAACATCAGCTCGTACCATCAGTCGAGGCGCGCCGCGGCGGGAAGCGAAGCGCTCGCGGCGATTGTCGTGGATCAAGCACCGGCCGAACCGGTCTTGTCGGGACTCGCGGCGCTCGACGATGTGATCGATGTTCGGCTGGCTCGGTTGAACGGCGTCGCGTATCCCACCCGTAGGTCTCACGAGGTCCCGTGGCTCTAGTGTCCCTGGCCCGCCACCGAGCCCACTGACTACCTGCGCCAGGCACCTTTACATTACACGAGTCATGTCAGAACCAACGACCCACGACGGACGATACGACCCGCAGGCGGTCGAGCAGAAGTGGCGACAGCTGTGGGACGAGCGGCGCACCAATGCGGCTGATATCCATGCCGCCGCCCGCCCGTACTACAACCTCATGATGTATCCCTATCCGTCGGCCGAAGGACTACACGTGGGGAACGTGTTCGCGTTCATTGGCAGTGATGTGCACGGGCGGTTTCGTCGTCTTCAGGGCTGGGATGTGTTCGAGCCCATCGGGTTTGATGCGTTCGGGATACACTCGGAGAACTACGCACTAAAAGTCAACATGCACCCCGCGGAGCTGATTCCCCGCAACATCGTGCGGTTCCGCGAGCAGCTTAAGCGGTGCGGCATCATGCTGGATTGGGATCACGAAATCTCGACCACCGATCCGAAATACTACAAGTGGACCCAGTGGATCTTCCTGCAGCTCTACCGAGCAGGCCTCGCGGTGAAGAAGAAGGCTGCCGTCAACTGGTGTCCCGAATGCAGGACCGTGCTGGCGAACGAGCAGGTGATCGATGGGAACTGCGAGCGGCATCCGGATACTCCGGTTACGCAACGGTACCTCGAACAGTGGTTCTTCCGTATTACCGAGTACGCGGGCCGTCTCTTGGACAATCTGTCGCGATTGGACTGGTCCGATTCCACTCGGCTGATGCAGACGAATTGGATCGGACGCTCCGAAGGTGCCGAGTTGATATTCCGTACCGAGGGCGGCACCTCGATCCACGTCTTTACAACGCGGCCAGATACGGTGTTCGGTGCAACCTACATGGTATTGGCGCCTGAACACCCGTTGGTCAATGAGCTCACGACGCCCGAGCAGCGTGCGGCGGTGCAGGCGTACCGCGCCGAGGCGACGGCTATGGATATCGTCTCCCGACGAATCGGCGAGAAGGAAAAGACTGGCGTTTCCACGGGTGCCGTCTGTCGCAATCCGGCAACCGGCGAGTCGATCCCAATCTGGATTGCGGATTATGTGCTCATGGAGTACGGGACCGGCGCGATCATGGCCGTGCCCGCCCATGACGAGCGCGACCACGAGTTCGCACGGAAATACGGTCTCGAAATCCGTCAAGTGGTGCGACCGACCATGTCTGTGGAGCAGGATTCCGCTGAGCTGCCGTATACCGGGTGGGACGGCACCTTGATGAACTCCGGCAAGTTCGACGGGATGGTGTGTCGCGAGGCGGTGACGGCTGTGACAACATGGCTCGAGCAGCGGCAGGCGGGACGCCTCGAAGTCCAGTACCGGCTCCACGATTGGTGTATCTCACGGCAGCGCTACTGGGGTCCGCCCATCCCAGTCATCTACTGTGATACGTGTGGCATCGTCCCCGTCCCAGAAGATGAGCTTCCCGTGCTGCTCCCCCCGCTCGAGGACTTCCGTCCCGACGAAAGCGGGATCTCTCCACTTGCGCGGAACGAAGAGTGGTACCGAGTCGTATGTCCAAGCTGCGGGCAAGAGGCGCGGCGCGAGACCGACGTGTCCGATACCTTCCTCGATTCCGCATGGTACTTCTTGCGGTACCCATCGACGGAGTTCGACGACCGAGCCTTCGACGACGAGCTCACCAAGAAATGGCTCCCGGTGAACTCGTACATCGGTGGGAACGAGCATGCCGTGCTCCATCTCATGTACGCGCGGTTCATTACGATGGTGCTTCATGATCTCGGGTTCGTGGAGTCCGAAGAGCCGTTTGCGCGATTTCGGGCACACGGCACGATCGTGAAGGACGGCGCCAAGATGTCGAAGTCTCGGGGAAACGTTGTGGTGCCCGACCAGTACATCGCGCAGTGGGGGGCGGACACGTTTCGCATGTACCTGATGTTTCTGGGGCCGTACCAAGAAGGCGGAGACTTCCGCGATGAGGGTATCTCCGGTATTCGGCGGTTTTTGGATAAGGTGTGGGATCTTGTGAGTGATGCCGGGTCGGAAGGTGGTGTATCGGAATCAGCGACCGCGGTGCGCAAGCTGCACCAGACCATCAGGGGCGTCCACACCGATACCGAAGAGCTGCGCTACAACACGGCCATCGCGAAGCTGATGGAATACGTGAATGTGTTGCGGAAAGACGGAGGGCAGCAGAGGCAGCGGAACGTGTCGGCGACGCTCCTCGAGCCACTCGTCGTGATGCTTGCGCCGTTCGCCCCGCACTTCGCAGAGGAATGTTGGGAACGGCTGGGCCACACGCACAGCGTGTTCGCAGCGTCCTGGCCGGCATTCGATGAGGTCCTGGCCCGCGAAGACGAGATCGAGCTCGTTCTGCAAGTGAACGGCAAAGTGCGCGGTCGCGTCCGGGTCTCGGCTGGAATCTCCGAAGCCGAGGCGGTGAATACCGCTCTTGAGCAGGAAGCCGTGATGCGCTTTGTGGGTACAAGTACCGTCCGGAAGGCCATTTACGTGCCTAACCGCCTGGTGAACTTGGTGGTGGGGTAGGCGGGATACGGAATTACGGGATACAGGAATTGGACCCTCGTATCCCGTATCTCGTTCCACCTCTCCCGTCCCTGCGACCCATTTGCTCCCCAATGCATCTCTTCTAGCAGGCATGACAGAGACGACTCTGGCGGCGATCGACGAGCTTGCGATCCAGCGGGCCAAGACGGGCGACGTTGAGGCACTCGGGCAGCTATACCGTGCGTACGAGAGCACGGTGTATACGCTTGCCCGGCGAATGTGCCGGGCACCGGAGGATGCCGAGGAGGTGTTGCAGGAGACCTTTCTCGAAGTGTGTCGCAGCATCAAGAGGTTCCGGGGCAGCGCCCCCGGCATGCTGACGGCATGGGTCAAGCGAGTCGCTGCCAGTAAGGCGCTGATTCGGATTCGATACGAGAAGTATCGCGAAGTGGAGGCACTCGAAGAGGACGGTGGGTGGGCAGGCCAGCGCGACGGCGATGTCGGACTTCGTATGGACCTCGAAGCCGCGTTGTCGCACCTGTCGGAGACGTCACGTGCCGTTGTGTGGCTGCATGATGTGGAGGGCTATACCCATGAAGAGATCGCCGAGCTCATGGGAAAGAGCGTGAGTTTCTCCAAATCGCAGTTGTCACGCGCGCATGCGCGACTCAGAAAGATGCTCGGTGAGGAGGCGCAATGCTGAGACATTGCACGATTGCGGAACTGCTGGAAGTGCGGGACGGTGAAGGCGCGGCCAGCGCACGGGTACACCTGGTCGAGTGCAGCGCGTGTCATGCGGAACTCGAGCAGCTACATCAGCGTGTGGCAGCACTCAAAGCCCTTCCCGGTTTCTCACCTCCGCGCGATCGCTGGCCAGTGATCCGCGAAGCCGTCGCCGCCTCTCGTCGACGGACCAGGATCGAGCGGGTCGGTTGGGGTGCGATGGCTGCTGCTGCTGCCCTCGTGCTCTTTGTCGGCACCCGTAGCCTGGTCGGCAACGGCGGTGAGAAGCTTGCCGCACAAGAGGTCGCAGCCCTAGTGCAGGAGTCACAGCAGTTGGAGGGAGTGCTTGAGAGCGTATCGATCCGCGGCCGGGTGACCAACGGTGCTACGGCCGCGACGATTGCCGACCTGGAAGACCGGATTGCGGCGATCGACTTCGGCATAGAACGCGCGCAGGCTGTGGCCGTGTCGCGCAACGAAATGGCTGATCTTTGGCGTGAGCGCGTGACGCTTATGGATCGCCTGGTGGACACACACGTTCGTCAGGTGCGATACGTGGGTTACTGAGGCATCCACCTTCCGGACTGCGACGGATCGAGGCACTCACGAATCTGACACGATAGCAGGATAATGAACTGCAGAATCCGAAGTGGTGGAATTGCCACGGTAAGGAGTACCCAGTCATGAAAGTCTTTCGCATCATTCCGGCCCTGCTGATGCTTGCAGTCGCTGCCCCGGGTGCCACCTTGGCCCAGGAGGGCGAGCGTCAGCGCGAGATGGAAGAGGCACAGCGGAAAGTCGAAGAGGCACAGCGGCAGTTGGAGCGTGCACTGCGGGACCTGCGTGCGTCCGAGTCAGATCGGGCCAACGAGTCGCTTCGCGAGGCGTTGGATGCCTTGCGTGCGGCGCAGCGCGAACTGCGACAAGATGAGTACAGGGGCTTGCTGTCCCGGCTGTACGTCGGCCCCGAGGGCGAGCGCAGCTTCAACATATTGGTGAGCGGGCGACCGCGGATGGGCGTCATCTTGAGCACCAGCACAAATGAGATGAAGGGTGCCGTGGTCGAAGCGGTAACACCGGGTGGACCAGCCGAGGAGGCCGGTATCAAGGTTGGAGACGTAATTGTGCTCGCGAACGGTCAGTCGTTGCGCCAGGCGGATAGACGGGATGACAGCCCCAACGAGAAGCTCGTCGACGTGATTCGAGAGCTCGAGAGCGGCGATCAGCTCGAGATCGAGTACGAGCGCGAGGGTGAGCTGCAGTCAGCGCGTGTCACCGTGCGGAACGTGGAGCCCAACAGCTTCGCGTTCAACTTCAGCGGCGATTCCGGCAACGTGTTCTTAAGAGTGCCCGACATAGACATTGACATCCCTCGATTCGATCCGAAGGATGTCGAGTTCAGCGCGCCAATGATCGCCAGAGCGTTTCTGCCGTTCGGGTGGCTCGACATGGAGCTCACCTCACTGGATGAAGGATTGGGCAAGTATTTCGGAACGAGTGAGGGGTTGCTCGTCGTGCGCGCGCCACGGGATGAAGACATCGGACTGGAAAGCGGAGATGTCATTCTGAGTATCGACGGCCGGAAGCCGACAAGCCCGTCACATGCATGGCGGATCATGCGATCGTACGAGTTGGGGGAAAGCATGGACGTGGAGATCATGCGCAACAAACGGCGACAGACCGTGCAAGTCACGATTCCGGAACGAGAACGAGGCTTCTTCTGGCGTGAAGAGAACCGTTAGCTGACGCCGAAGGAGTCGAGGACGGGGCGGATCGCACGGCGGTCCGCCCCGTTCGCGCTTAGGAGCCGCGCATACTAGCGGCCGCTTCCCAGCAGCATCGCGTTCGTGAGCAGCCGTGCAGGCCCGCGCCAGAACGCACGAAACAACGGATCGTCAGCGAAGAGCACGACATGGCCGCGGCCACGCCGTTCCGCAGTTGCCCAGGCGGTCTTGGTAAGCAACCGTTCGGTGTTTTCGGGCCACGCGAATCCAGCGAGGAGCAGTGAGTCGCCGACGAACACGACTGGGTTGTCCCCTCGTGTGGCAGGTGCCAACAGAGTATTTCCCTGGAGCATGACAGGGAGCGCGCGGTCCCGATATCCGAACGTGAGCCAGTGACTCAGATCCAGCGTCGCGCGAAATATCGACCCGGGCACGCGTTCGACCTGGTCGGGGTCCGCTGACGGTGACGCCAACGGGGGCGTGAGCTCAGGACTGCTCGGCAAGCTGTCTTTCTCCTTGCCCTCCTGCTCTTGATCTTCCTCGCCGACGGCTTTCACCGTACTCAGTCCGACATCGTCGTGGCCGGGAAAGAGCGCTGCGTTGTCATATGCGATGAGCACACCGCCGTCGTCGACCCATCGCGTGAGCCGTTCGATGCCGTCGGCGCCGAGTTCACGCCGTATGGCCGTCGCGCTTCCGCTCGGCACGATAAACACGTTGTAGTCGGACAACGTGTGCATGCGCCCGACATTGCGCAAAGCGACGGGGACGAACGGATGCCGCAATTCCTGCTCGAGGAAGTGCCAGAGAGCGCCGTAACTCGTGATGCTGATCGCGTCACCTGCGGCGACCACGATGCGGGGGTGAAATACGGGAGCGACGTCTCGAGACCCGATGCCCGTCTGTCCGGTGTCGGGAAACGCGGAGCTGATTGCGGTGACGGGAACACCGATCTCGTGGGCCAACGCCGCAAGCCGTTCGTGCAACCCCAGTGGGTTGCGCTCTGTCCGGATGACGAAAGTGCCGCGGGAGTAGGTGTCGTTGTCGGCTCGGAGCGGCTCCGGCGTGATGTTGAGCACGAAGTCCTCACGGAGCAAGGCCAGAGCGAGTTCCGTCGCGGCCTGTCGATCGTTTGCGAATACGTACGCCGAGCGACCTCGACCGGACACGCCTCCGCTCGGACCGAGCTCACGTACCGGTTCCAATGATTGCGCAGCGGAGACGATATCGGCGGACACGCCGCGCGTGTCTCGGGTCCAGTACGCATCGAGCCCGAGCGTCAAGGGGAGTGACCACGCCGTGATGTCGTAGAACTCGTACCGTTCAGTTGCAGCCGCGGCGCCCCGACGCTGGTTGCGTTCGAACCTGGCGACTTGCCGATCGAAGAACTCGCGATCCATTTCAGCACGCGGCTCGAGCAGGGCGCGAGCCATCCGCGCTTGCGGCTGCGCCAGCTCGATGAGGAGCGCCCCCGCTGGGAATGTGTGCCGCTCTGGCGCCCCAGTTGGTCCCTTGATGTAGGGGTGGGTGGACGGAGCGGTGTATGGGGCCGACAGACGACGCACCTCGATGTCATGCTGCTGAAGCAACCAGGTGAGCCGCGCGGCATTGGTCGGGTCGTTGTCAGGGAGAACGACGATGCGCTTCATCGATGCGCTTTGGCCCTCGTCGATCGCCGACCGGTGAAACTCGTAATAGTCTGCCAGTCTGGCCTCGCGATGTTCCGATGCGGTTCGGACAGTGGCCAGAGACGCCACGAAATGGTGGGCGACACCTTCGCGGAACGTGATGACGGTGCCGTCGTCTCGGCGGCGCTTGAGTGCTTTCCCACCGTCGGTCTCATACGTCATGCCGGTGGCACCGTGCAACGATGGTCCCGCGTCGAAGTACCCGACGTAGAACAGATCGAATACGTCCCGGGTGAAGTACTGCCAGCCGTATCGATCGAACGCTTGCGCATTGCCGCGGCCGAACGTCTCGAGCCACCGCACCGCGTGCTCGGGCAGGTTGGCATTGACCGGCTGCGCCGGCGGCGGGAAGAAGAACTGCTCGGTAGTGCTGTGCAGGTCGACGAAGACCTGGGGGTGCCAACGCATCAGGGTCCGGAGCATGGCTCGGGCGGGGGCCTGCGACAAGGCGAGGAAGTCACGATTGGTGTCGAAGCGATAATGGCTGTACCGCCCCCAGATTCCCCATGGTTCGTTCCACTCGTAGGCGTACGGTTCGTCGGTGTCAACGAATATCGAGTTGTACCACACCGCGAAGCGCTCGTGGCCATCGGGATTCGCCGAGGGATTGAGAATCACCAGCGTATTGCTGAGCATCTCGAGCGTTGTCGGCTCTTCCGATGCGAGAAGGTGGTAGGCGACCCACATGACAGCCTCGAAGCCCCCGGGCTCATTCCCATGAATCGAGTACGACAACATCACTGCGATCGGGCTCGTGCCGACAATCGCAGCGGCATCGGCCCGCGTGGTGGAACGCGGATCCGCGAGGCGCGCGAGGTCGGTGCGTATCTCGTCCAAGCGCGCGAGGTTCTCGGGTGCTGAGATGAGCAGCACTCGCATCTCGCGGCCCTCCTCGGTGGTGCCGATCGTCTCGGTGCGCACGCGATCAGGAGCGCTGGCGATGAGCGCGTCGAGTACCCTCTGCTGCGTCGCGTACTGGGTATGGCGGGCACCGGCCTCGTATCCCAGGAGCTGTTCAGGGCGGGGAACCGTGGAGCGATAGGGTCCGGCATAAAAGTCGAACTGTTCCTGCGCCACGCTTGGGGAAGCGAAGGTCAGCGCGGTGACACACACAAAGGCGCCTACAGAACGAGCTGTCATGGAAGATCCTTCTCGTGGTGAGCGTGTCGGCAAAGCTAACCGATGCCATCGAGGCTCCGCGAGGCCACATCTTTTGTCCGACCGAAATGAGGGACTTCGCGGGGCCCTCACTGGGACAAGGGCGCGCCCAGCAACAACAAAGCGTTGCATAGCAACGACTTACGAACCGCTTGACAGTCACGATATGTCGTACGATATTACGTCGTAATAACGTGACGACATATCTAGCAGGAGTGCAGCCATGAAAGGCACAGGTTGGGGCTTTGGCGGCGGCGAGAGCGGTTGGTTCTGGGACTTCGGTGGCAAGAGCCGCGGGCGCCGTCGCGGAGTCCGGTTCGAGTCGGGCGACATGAAGTATGTGATCCTCAAGGTCCTCAACGAGAAGCCGATGCACGGCTACGAGGTCATGAAGGCCCTCGAGGAGCAAACGCAGGGGTGTTACAAGCCGTCACCTGGCACGGTCTATCCGACGCTGCAGTGGCTCGAGGACGAAGGTCTCGTGCGCAGCGAGGAACAGGAAGGCAAGAAGGTCTACCACATCACCGAGGCGGGCAAGACCTTCCTGGAAGAGAACAAATCGACGGTCGAGGACATCTTCGACCGCGTTGAGGAGACGATTGACAGTCTGCTCAGCGACCCGATGCCGGAGGTCACACGGCTGATCGGACGACTCGTGACCCAGAGCTACCGTTCCGCATGGAAGCTCAGAGACGACGAGGAAAAGCGGAAGAAGCTGCGGGACGTGTTGGAGCGGGCAATGAAGGAGCTAGAAGAGCTGGTGTGAAGGGCAGTTACCAGTGATCAGTTTTCAGTCTTCAGGGGGTCGGGGACTCTGACCTGCGATTACTGAGATCCAATAACCGAGCACTGACAACTGACAACTGATAACTACTCTTCCTTCAACCGCGCTGCGTCGCGGAGCGCCCGCCGGAGCAGAAACTCGATCTGCCCGTTGGCGCTCCGCAATTCGTCCTTGGCCCACCGCTCGAGCGCAGCGTAGACTCGTGGATCGAGTCTCAGCAGGAATGCCTTTCGGTCGGCCACGAAGCACTTACTGGTAGAGTGACCCCGTGTTCACGACCGGCTGTGTGCCGCGGTCGGAGCACAGCACCACCAGCAGGTTACTGACCATCGTCGCTCGCCGCTCCTCATCGAGATCGATGATGCGCTTCTGCGAGAGCTGCTCGAGAGCCATCTCGACCATTCCCACTGCACCGTCCACGATCTTGCGTCGAGCCGCGATGATGGCACTCGCTTGCTGCCGCTGCAGCATGGCGTGAGCGATCTCCGGCGCGTATGCGAGGTGGCTGATCCGTGCCTCCAAAACATCCACGCCCGCCTTGTCGAGCCGATCCTGAATCTGCACCTGCAGTTCCTGAGCGATTTGGTTCAAGTGACTGGTCAGGGCCTCTTCACCGGTCTCGTGGGCGTCGTACGGGTACTTGGTGGCGAGGCCGCGCACGGCAGACTCACTCTGGACGTGCACGTACTCTTCGAAGTCGTCGACCTCGAAAAGCGCTTCGGCGGTATCGATAACTCGCCACACCACGACGGCCGCAATCTCAATGGGATTGCTGTTGTTGTCGTTCACCTTGAGCTTGCCTGTCTCGAAGTTCCGTATCCGCACGGAGATCTTCTTCTTGGTGTAAAAAGGATTTGCGAACCGGAGCCCAGGTGTCTTGGCAGTGCCCACGTACTTGCCAAAGAGCTGGAGTACACGGGCCTCGTTCGGGTTGACGATGAAGAGGCCAGCGAAGAGAAAGGTCACCACCGTGAGCGCGATGACGGAAAGAACGATCTGCACAACGGACTCGGTCTGAATTGCGCTGATCATCCACAGGACCACCACCACGGTTGCCACGAGCAGTGCGAAGAGGGCGACGTAGCCCGACGCAGCCCGTCGCTCGATTTCGCGGATCATGCACGCCTCCAATTATGGACTAGCAATATGATATCACTACGCTAGCTTGCTGTCAAGTCTTGCATGGCGGTTCTTGTCGTGGCGAGAGAGAGGCGGTCGTGGCCTAGCAGGCCTCAGTCATAAAGGATGCGAAGGTACTTCCGCCACGGCCCGACATGTCCGTCGTATTGCCTAGCCATTGTGCGCGCGATCTGTGCCAGATGCCCAAGGTCGTGGGTCGCCCATGTGGCGAGCAGTTCTCCCAACGTCACTCGGCCAAACTCGGGGTGGGTCCCGGCCCGTCCGAGATCGGCGGGCGTGAGGCGCCAGGCTCTGAGTTGGTCGAGATTCTGTGCGCGGAGCGCGGCGAACTCGTCAATCAGATTCTCGAGGGTCTTGCCGCCGGACGTCGCGAGTTGTGCGAAGCGGTCAAACGGCTCGAAGGTCGCCGACGCTCCGCGCTCTAGGATGATTCGCGCGCGTGGAATCCAGTCCGTCTTCTCACCATGAATGAGGTGGCCCACCACGTCGAACGGGCTCCACGTGCTCGGTCCTTCATTCGCTCGGGCCCACTCGTCCGGCACGCCGTCGAGAAGCGCCCGCAACGTGTGAGGGGTGCGACTCAACAGTTGAGCGGCGTCATCGAGTTGGAACGGAAGCGGCACGCGACGCTCTCATTCCCCGTACTGGACAAACCGATGCAACCGGACTCCGATGCCGACAAACAGCAGTCCGGCGGCGAGGAGCATAGGTCCTCGACCGTTGAGCCTCCAGAGGCCACGCAGCTCATTCTGACGCCGCTGCATGCGTTGCTCGACTCGGGTGAGGGCTGCTTGGGTCGACGCAATCTCTCCGTCGATTGTCGTCGAGTCCTTTGCGGTCCGCATGTCGTCCCGAATATTCTCCAACAGCCTCAGTCTCTCGTGCAGATCGGCGACAATCTCGCTCTGTGCGTCCACGGCATTGCGGACGAGGAAGGGATAGGCAAAGGCACTAAGGGCGACGATCAGGCCGAGCACAATCAACCAATGTGCGAGACGTGTGAGAGGAGGGACCCGGGCCATCGCTCTAGTTTCCCCGCTCAGCGGTCACTTCGTCCGCAACGCGCGAGATCATCTCCTGTGCACGCGCCACATGCTGCGCTTGGGTATAGGTCCCCCCCACGGCCAACCGCAGAACCATGTGGTCACCGAGTTTGGTGTGGGTGAGGTACAGCTTACCCGTTGCGTTGAGTCGATTCATCAGACGCTCATTCACGCTGTTCCCTCCCAGGTGTCGGAAGCAAACGAGGTTGAGCGGTGCCGGTGCCGCAAGCTCGAATCGCGGATCCTGCTCAATCCACGAGGCGAAGTCTCGTGCCAAGGCGACATGAGAGCGGATATGGCGCTGCAGTCCGTCGATGCCGTAGTGTCGGATGACAAACCAGAGCTTGAGTGCACGAAACCGACGGCCGAGCGGAATGTGCCAATCGCGGTAGTCGAACACCGCGCCCGACTCGCTCGGCTGATTGCGCAGGTATTCTGGTAACACACTCAGTGCACGGATGAGGGTCGCCCGGTCGGCGACGTAGAAGCAATCACAGTCGAAATTGGTGAGCAGCCACTTGTGTGGGTTGAAGCAGTAGCTGTCTGCCAGTTCGAGCCCGTCGTGGATCCAGCGATATTCCGGGCAGATCGCCGCATTGCCAGCGAGCGCGGCATCCACGTGAAGCCACACGCCGTGACGGCGGCAGATCTCCCCAATAGAGCGGAGCGGATCGATGGCGGTTGAGGAAGTCGTCCCAGTCGTTGCACACACGAAACACGGAATCGCTCCCGCTTCTCTGTCCGCGCTGATCATCTGGTCCAATGCAGCGGGTACCATGGCGTACTGTGTGTCCACCTCTACGAACCGGAGATTGTCGCTGCCGATACCGGCAATACGTACCGCCTTCTCGACCAGCGAATGCGCTTGGCTCGACGCGTACGCGGTGAAACGCTGGGTCACGCCCTCGTGTGCGGTGGCGAAATCGCTAGCTCGCTCGCGAGCGGCAAGAAGCGCGCAGAGCGTTGCGGACGATGCCGTGTCCTGAATCACGCCGCCTCCGCGCGTATTCGATCGAAACTGCGCCGGCAATGCCAGCATTTGCACCAGCCAGTCCAACACATGCGTCTCGAGCTCGGTGCATGCGGGGCTCGTTGTCCAGAGCATTCCCTGCACGCCGAGTCCTGACGCAATGAGATCCCCGAGGATCGCCGGGCCGGAAGCATTGGCCGGGAAGTAGGCAAAGAAGTTGGGGGATTGCCAGTGAGTGATACCGGGAAGGACTATATCGTCGAGGTCGCGCAGCACGTGATCGAACGGTTCGCCGGATCTCGGGGCCTCAGCGGGGAGGCGAGCCCGGATGTCACCGGGCTCGACGTGCGAGAGCACCGGCAGCTCCTCCAACTCCTCGAGGTACTGGACGATCCAGTCGACCGCCGCGTAGCCTGCCTTCCGAAACCGGTCTCCCGTCAAATGGAGATTGGCGTCAGCCATGTGTTATCTCCCAGCGTGAGACGCTAACGACACGTCGTCACCAAAGCGGACATGACCTCGCGCTCTGCGGTTCCTCCAGTGGGGCGATTGAGCAAGACGCCGTCGACCACAAGGGCCGTGGAGCCACCACCATCGAGGTTGAGTGCTTGGACCGCACCGAGGTCTCGCATGATCTCAGCAAGCTCCTGCAGGTTGACACCGCGGCTCTCCGGTTGCCGTCCATCCACGACAAGGAGCATGAGCGCCCCGTCGCCCGTTTGACCTGCGGCAGTCCGTGGATGCGTGTTGGGAATCGACGAGCCGAAAAACACCTCTTCGTCCACCGCAACGCGCACTTGTCCGTCGACCACCAACATCGGACCTGCGCTAATCGCGTGCAGGACGTCCCATCGTTCTGATCTGGTGTAGTCGAGTGGCTGGTCCGGCACACCTGGCCGATGCGAAGGTGGGTGACGCCACGAGAACACGGTATCGTTGCGGGTCGTCGCCCAGCGGACCTGGACGCCGCCGCCCTGCGTAAACCCGATGGCGGCCCGTGCGACTTCGTACGAAACGGAATCTCGAAGCACTCTGCGCGTGGCGGGCGCTCGTACTACTCGATCCGTTACCAGGAGTCCGCCATGTAGGGCCGGTATCCGATCCATGCTGAAGTAGCCACCGTTAACCGCGACGCATACAGCGGAATCGCTGGCAAAGCTACTCACCGTTTCGCGGTTGTCCGAGGCATCGTCGGACAGCAGCACGCGTGTTTCGACGAGAGGCGCCGACTCCTCGATCCTCACGTACCAGGCCCGCAGGGGCATGGCTTCGCGGCGACCAGCATAGACACGGATGGTCTCAGGAAGCCTCCGGTTGAGGGAGTCGATAGGCTGCCAATCAAGGGTCAAGGTTGACGTTCCGCCTCCCGAGCAGGCAACGAGCAACCCCACCAGGGCAGAGAATCCGACTGCCGACCGCCGGGTCATTCGCCGCACCATCAGCTCGCTATCTTCTGGGCGATGAGTTGCGCGACGGCGCTCCGTCCTGAGTGACATCTGCCCTCCAACACCTCCCGCTCGATCTCTCGTGCGAGAATGACGCTCAAGAGGTTGAACTCTTGGAGCAAATCGGAAAGCCGGACCAGCAAGTCAGCAACCGGGGGACCTCCCGTGCCAAGAGCCAGTTGGTTCACCGTGTACATCTCCACAAGCAGCACCCCACCCGGCCGAAGTCCGGTGACGACATCCCGGTGCACCCGTCTTCTGAGGTCGGGCGGGAGGTGACAGAAGATCGAGACAACACCATCCCACTGTTCGGGCTCGATGCGGTACGTGGACAGGTCAGACACGACCGTCGTGATAGACACGCCCCGCTCGCTGGCGAGTCGACGGGCCTTTCCGAGCCCAACGGTCGAAGCATCGACCGCCGTGACGTCACAGCCCAACTCCGCCATATACACCGCGTTCCGGCCCTCGCCCTCGCCAAGGCTCAAGACGCGGCCCTTCGGAAGATGATGCGCCGCGAACGTGAGGAACCCGTTTGGGGCGGTGCCGTACGCGAATCCGGGCTTCGCATAGCGTCGATCCCATTCGGCGCCAACGTCAAGCCTGACGCTTTCGCTGGTCTCGTCGGCCACGTCGCCCTACCCTGATCCTGTGCTACCGAGACCACCCGTCCGGTCAGTTGACTGCCCGACACTGCCGCGCTCCCACGAAAGCGTGGCGAATCTCGAGAGGACCATCTGCGCGATGCGTTCGCCATGCTCGACCACGCTCACTCGTGGGGAATCGTTCTTGACCATGACGAGCCACTCATCCGGGTAATCCGCATCAATCGTTCCCGGCGCATTGGGGAGGATGAGTCCGCGACGGAAGGCCATGGACGATCGGATCCGAATTTGCGCTTCATACCCGTGAGGCACACGGGCTTTGAACCCGGTCGGCACGAGCGCAACATCGCCCGGTCGGAGTGCAAGACGGTGGTCCGCAATCGTCGTCTCGCACCGTTCACCCGAGTGACCGTCGATCACCGTCACCGAGCGGTCGGCGAGGTACGCTCTGATGTCGTAGCCCGCCGACCCGGACGTCTCGCGCATTGGCGGCACGACGTCGTCAAACAGAGGCTCAAAGACGATGTGTGAATCGGTGTCCGTCACGATTGGTTCGGCTTCCTCTCCTTGACACGCTGGATGTAGTCAATGGCATCCGGCGTCTTACAGCCGGTTTCTCCGTGATCTACCTCGACCGCACCAATGCGCTTGGCGGCCGCAATGGCTCGTCGCTCGAGTTCGGTGTTCCGGATGCCGATGGCGATGAGCGCCGAATTCATGGCGTCCCGTGTCCGGTTCTTCCGATGGTGAATCTCCCGCTCGATGAGATCCACATACTCGGTGAAGAATGCGTTCGGAAGCGTGCCGTCCCGCATGGCGAGGTGTGCCAACAGGCCAAATCCCGCCCGCGAGGTCCATTCGGCTTTTGCCTTGGTCCAGCGCTCCATCTTCCTGCGACAGAGTGACGTCTTGGCGACGAGTCCGGTGAATGCATCGGTGATGACGTAGTTGTCGAGTGACTGCCGCCAGGACTCAACGAGTGCGCTCGTGACGGCTTTGGGATCGGCGATCATGGTCGCGAGCAGACGGGCGTCGTGATTGCCGCTGTTCCACAGGTGTTCCGCGAGTACCTGGCTGTGCTGGTACTTCTTGGCGAGCGTCGCAAGGTTTGCAAAGCTGACGCCAAACTGACTGTCACCGACGCCGTGTCGACGATACACCGTCCGGTTGTGCTCCGTCCCGAACCGTTCGAGTTCGTCCATTACGTGCTCAACCGTTGCGGTCATTCAACTGTCTTGAGCAGAGATCGCGTGCGTGGACGCCATCGATACTCTGCAAGATCCAACTGTCCAGTAACGTCGAAGGTGACGCCCTCGCGCTCGAGCAAGACGTGTTGGAGGGGCTCGCTGTACCGCTCGGCCCGCTGGCTGATGGCGCCGCGAGCGTTCACGACGCGATGCCATGGAATCGACGAGCCGTCCTCGAGGGCGTGCAAGGCGTAGCCCACCTGACGCGCGTGGCCCGAGATGCCGGCCAGGTCCGCCACCTGTCCGTACGTGGCAACTCGACCTCTGGGGATTCGTCGAACGACGGCGTAGATCCGCTTGTAGGTTGAACTCGCCGAGCTCACGATCAGCGTATCTCGACGGGCAGTCGGTTTCGACGCCACGCGGCCATGTCTCCTACCAAATGGTACACTTGCTCGAAGCCCGCCTGCTTGAGCGCGGCCTCGGCGCGTTCCGCGCGTGGACCTGCCTCGCAGTAGACCACGACGTCACGTCCGTTGGGTTCTCCTAGCTCGCGGATTCTGGCGCCAACGTGCATGTACGGGATGTTGACGGCCGGGGGACATGTCCGCGCACGAACTCGTTCGGTTCTCGCACGTCGAGCACGAGTGGAACGTCGCTCGACCGAAGTTGGGTGAGGAGATCCGCCTGGGCAATTGTCCGATGGCCTTGCGGAGAGCCGGTACAGCTCGCGGCAGCTACAACCAGCAGGGCGATTCGTGTGAAGTGTCTCATGACGTCGGGGTAGGTCACAACGATCCTGATGACAATTTGAAGTGCAAAGCTAGTCCGGAGACCCTTCCCGAGGCAATCGGGACAGGAACTCGATTGGCGCCCCGTTCTCGACGATGAAGGCGACCAGGGTTCCGTCAGCGGTGCGGTTTGGGGCGATGAGGATGTCCTTGCCCCGAAGCTCAGCCTCGAGATCGTCCACTTCAAATGCCACGTGAGGGACCGTCTGCACGAGTTCGGGCACCGGCGAGTCGGGTGTAAACCGCATCCACTCGACACCGTACTCACTCGTTCCGTACCCCGATACGTACATGCCAAATCTCTCGAGGTAGCTCTCACCAGCTCTGGGTGTTGTCGTCGGGATGCCGATGTGATGGTAGCGCCTCATGGTGTCCTCTGGTCACTCGTTCGTGGTACTCGCAATCGCGCAATGGACCAGATCCCGAGCGCGGGCCCAAGACTGAGCACAGCAAAGGCCCAACGCCAGCCACCTGCCTCCGCGATTGCCGGCACGACCTGAATCGTGACCATCGTGAGAAGGAAGCCCAGGGAAGTCTGCAGCGTGAGGGCAGTACCGACTGCATGGGGTGGAACCACTTCAGTGATCATAGCACTGAATTGTGCGGAATCTGCGATCACGAAGAAACCCCAAAGGAGCGTCAGCGGCACGAGGAGCCAAAAGGTTGTGCCGAACAGGGTGCCGATCACGACTGCACAGGTTCCGCTCACGATCATCGCACGGGTCACGAGCCGCTCGTATCCGATCCGATCGGCAAGCCATCCGCCCCACAGGCATCCGAATCCTCCGACTGCGATGGCGGTGAAGGCGACGATACTGAGGGTGCTTGCCGAGACCGTGTGACCTACCGTGACAGCACGAGTGGTGGCGCTGGCGGCGAGGAACACGGGGATCCAGGTCCAGAAGGCGTAGAGCTCCCACATGTGTCCGAGGTAGCCTCCCGTTACCAGGCGCATCTCGCGCTGGCGTAGCACGGTGCCGACAAGGTGCCACGAAAAGGGTCGACTCTCAAAGGCGTAGGGACCGTCTCGGTACAACCAGAAAACAAGGACGGCTGCGAGCGCTGCACCGAACGAGACGGAGACCACGACAGCGAAGATGCCGCCGGGCATCCAGGCCCTCATGAAATAGGGAGCTGCCTTGCCAACCGTGAGCGCGCCCACGACCGTTCCAATGGCAAGACCGCGTCGACCCTTGAACCACGTTGCGGCCATCTTCATACCAGGCGGGTAGACACCGGCGAGGAAGAAGCCGGTGGCGAACCGGAGCGCGAGGGCAAATGTGTAACTTGGAGCAACAATCAGTGCCACGTTCGCGGCGGCTCCGAGCAATGAGGCGCCGGCGAAATACGAGCGTGCCGGGATCACGTCTGCGACGTTGAGCACCGCTGCCGTTGCCGTCCCGACAACGAACCCCAGTTGCACGATTGTCGTGAGCCACCCCGCTTGCCCTTGACTCAAATCCCATAACGCTCGGAACTCGTCCGACACGGCACTTGCCGAGAACCACAAGCTCATGCCCAGGAGCTCGGCGAGAGCGAGCAGTGACAGGACGGAATAGGGTCGGCTCATGCGCGCGGACGACACTTGACCGCCTACCATGCCTTACATACGAATGGTGGTGACCGAAACGTCAATCGTGATGGTCAGCGGGCTTCATGCGCTCCGCGCCTGGCAGCAATCCGACAAGTCGCTGTGGATCGTGAATCAAGACTGGCAGGTGCTGAGGGCAGATCCAGTGTCGTGCGCCGCGGTACTCCAAGGGGATGAGTGGGGTGCTGTCGGCCCCCTGTTGGCAGGCAAGACACGTGACAGGACGCGGTGTATCGGCCACAAGGTCTCCTTTCGTCGGTTTTAGATCCACTCGAGTCGGTCGATCGTTCGCTCGTTGCGATCGGTTCCCGTGTTGATCGTGCCCGTAGGTTCGAAGAGAAGAACGTGCACCTCCTCCTCGGCCACTGGACGATGCTCTACGCCACGGGGCACAATACAACACTCACCTTCATGAAGCGTGGCTTCTCCGTCCCTGAAGTGCAGCGTCAAGATCCCGCTGATTACGAGAAACAGCTCGTCCTCGTCCGCGTGTCGATGCCAGAGAAACTCGCCCTTGAGCTTGGCCAACTTGACGTGCTGACCGTTCAACTCGCCTACGATCCGCGGATGCCAATAGTCGTGGATGCCACCGAGCTTCTGTCGGAGGTTGATCGGCTTCACGGCGTCGCGCCTTCCTGTGGTGGTTGTAAGACCTTCATTTCATTGAGGACGCTCGTTGTCCATGCCTCGATCACCGCGAGGTCACGCTCCGTCAGGCGAGCACCGCGGTGAATGCGGAGGTAGCTCGGGAGCGGCATTGCGCCTTTCTCGACCTCCTCCCAAATCTCCTCGAATTTTTCCCGTCGCTCCTCGGCGTCGTACGCGTCCCAAGTCGAGAAGTTGAGATGTTGACGAGCGTGATCGACATGTCCAGTCACAAACCAAGAAACGGGCGCGACGTACGCGTACCAGGGCCAGTTGGTTTCGTTTGAGTGGCAGTCGAAACAGGAGCCGCGAAGGATGTCCAAGACACTGTCTGGCGCGGCAATGTGCTCGCGTACCGGTGGGTTGGTACGTTCGACGGGAACGAGTTGAAGTGCGAGAGCAATGGCGGCTAGGGCACCAACAACGATTGTTGTGCGCATCTTTTCTTCCCGAACTGGAGGTTATGGGGTGCGTCCGGTCGGTGTGGTGTGAAGCCCGTCTCCCGGCGCGGGTTCAAGCGATCTCTCGTACCAGCTGATGTCCCAATACTTCCCGAACTTGCGCCCCGCTTGATCCAGCACCGCCGCCCGATGAAATCCAAGTTGCTCGTGCAGACGCACTGACGCTGGATTGGGAAGTGCGATCACTGCGTACGCTCGGTGCGCGTCCTCGTCTTCGAGCGCTTGGAGCAGAGACTCATAGACGCAACGACCGATACCCTTGCCTGTGTGCGCGGGGTCAACGTATACCGTCGTTTCAACAGACGTGGCGTATGCTTCCTTGGGTCGAAACGGCGTGCTGCACGCATATCCCACAATTGAGCCAGCATCGGCAACAAACATCCTGTGCCGCCCAATCGGTGCAAAGAGCGCAAACCAACGAGATCGGTCACTGAGTGTGAACGGCTCCACGTCGAACGTCACGTGGGAGTGCACAATGTAGTGGTTGTAGATATCGAGGATGGCCTGATAATCCCGCGGCACCGCTTGTCGGATATGGAAGGCTTGAGTGGCGCCCGTCATGAAATGTGTTGCCCACAGTGATTCACGGCATGGTGAGGAGCGCGCCGTAGAGATCGATCGCGTACCACAAGTTGCCGATACGGACATTTTCGTCAGCGGCGTGCTGGTTGTCGTCATGGTTGGCCACCGGCACGATGAGGGCTGGTCTTCCGAGACGCTCCGTGAACAGATAGAGCGGTAACGATCCCCCGAGCGCCGGCATCACCACCAACTGTTGTGAAGTCGCACGCTCCGCGGCGGCGACGACGTCGCGCGCGATGGGCAGGTCCATGGCCGTCCGAGCGGCTGGGTAGCCCTTGCGTCGAGTTACCTTGGCAATTCTCGGGTATCGGAGACGTGTCTCGTGATCCGGCTCATCCCGTACGATGTGGTAGCCCTGAGCCATGATGTGAGCTTCGATCAAATCGAGCATCTTGTCGGGATCATTTCCCTTGACCAGCCTGACCCCCAGGGCCACGGTTGCCGTCGCAGGGATGACATTCCGCGTTATGCTGCCCACATTGCCACTCTGGAGTCCACGGATCGTGAGTGATGGCAGCAGCAGTCTCTCGGCCAACGTCTCGGGCTCGCCCTCAGTGCGGGCCAATCCGAGTTCGCGCTTGAGTTCTTCATCGTATGCTGGCAGACGGCTGAGGGCCGCGCGCTCACTCTCGCCGATCGGCTCAACGGTGTCGTAGAAACCCGCAATACGCACTGTGCCGTCGTTGTCCTTCATCGATGCCAGCAGAGTCGCCAGCAGCTGTCCAGGCACAGGAGCCCAGTTGCCATAATGGCCACTATGGAGGGGACGCACTGGACCGTACACCGTGATTTCCATGCCGGTCACACCACGGACTCCAAACGTGATCAGGGGGCGCCCGCTTTGGTGCACGGGTCCGTCCAAGAGAAGCCACAGGTCGATGTCCGCGAGCCGCTCGCCGTAGGTCTTGAAGTATTGGCCAAGGTGGCGAGAACCGGCCTCCTCCTCACCCTCGAAGAAGAACTTCACATTCGAAGTTGGGCTTACCCCCGCTTCCTGAAACGCTCGCAACACTGGGAGCAATGCTCCGAGCGGTACCTTGTCATCGCCTGCCGACCGCGCATAGATGCGCCATTCAGGATCGATCTGCTCTCCGTCGGTCGGCATCGGACGGAGCTTCCCTCCTCGATCCATGGCGCGGGTGTACAAGACGGGCGTCCACGGCGCATGGCGCCAGCGCGACGGATCAACCGGTTGCCCGTCATAGTGGACATAGAGCCCAAGTGTGCGGGACGCTCCAGGTACGCTGATCTCTCCGTAGACGACGGGTGGTGCGCCGGGAAGGGTCAGGAGCTCCGCTCGCACTCCGCGACCGGTAAGCGCAGCACGTAGAAACTCGGCGTTGCGCCATATGCCGACCGAGTCTGACGCGACGTTCGGGATGGCGAGGAGGTCCGCGTAATCGCGAATGATCTGCGCTCCGTGCCGCTCGCGATACGAACGGGCAATACCGACCCCGTCTTCCTGGGAAAGCGCAGTGATCGGAGGAAGCAGCATCGCGAGAACCATCATTGCCAAGCGCTCCATCAGATTTCTCCCTGGTTCAAGCATGAAGCTAGCGCCGCCCGGTCGGTCATCACCGCGCCCACTAGCGGTCGTCTTTTGCCTGATACTCGTCGATGAGCTCACGGGCCCGATCTGCGTCAGCATCGTGCACAATGAAGACCGAAGGATAGGGCTTGGTCGTCACGGGCATGGGGTCGGCCCGCACCACTGCACGGATGCCCTCCTCCAGCAGCATCTCACAAACCAGCTTCGCCTCGACGATGTTTCTCGCGATATAGATTTCTCTCACCGCCCACACCTGTTCAAAAGAGGCCATCGTTCCAACTGTCGCTGGAGTACGCTATAGGGAGAAATTACATCACCGCGCGTGTTTCGGGAGCGGCAGGTGGCCTGATACGGATAGCAACGCCGATTCCGGCGCTGTACGGTGCCTCATTTACGCTTGGTGAACTTGAGGCCGGACCACGTGTCGTCGATAGCGCACACCTTGTAGTCTACGAGCCCGGCGGCAAGTCCGATGCGGCGCACGAGTGTCTGACTCAGGTCACTCTTGATCCCGGAGGTTTTCTTCGGCCATGCGATCCACATGGCGTTCGCGCCAAGCGCGGCCATGCGTGACATGCGGCGTTCGAGGTCACGCCGAGACTTCACGAACCAAATAGTGAGGTCACGCTTGCCGCGTGTATTTTCCCGGAGCGCCACGTCGGGAGGTAGCATGCCCAACGTCTTGGCGAATGCAGGCGGTGCGTCAACGAGCACAACGACGCTGCCCGGCTTGATGCCTAGCTTCTTGGGCAGGGGCGTGCCGGAGTAGCCGGCGAGGGTCGAGGAGGGCACGATGGGATCGGTCGGGGGCTTTGCGAGGCCTCGTCGTAGGGCGCTTCGCACCTGACGCCACGGAGTATAGATGGCGTCTGGAAGCAGCCGTTGAATAAGGCGTACCGTTTCGACCTTGCCATCGACGAATACGAGAGGCACAAATCGTAGTGACTTCGCCTGGCGGATGGCTAAGGCCACGTCGCGGCCATGCGATGGGAGCATCGTGAGATCGATCACGAATACGTCTGGTGGGTTTGCCCGCCATCGCCTGAAGGATGCCGGGCTATAGGCGTCGCACTTGGCGTTGTATCCGTTGTCTCGGAGGAAGGCCACTCTGCTTTGTGCCTCAGTCGGCTTCCAGTGGATGATCTGGACCCTGGGCATTGGGTGAGGCACTCTCCGGCGATCTCGGGGTACACGACAGGCAACCGCGC
>JAOTWK010000141.1 GCA_029862935.1 Gemmatimonadota bacterium
GCCCCCGGTTCCGCGCCAACTGGATGAGTCGGATGCGAGGGTCGCCTGCGGCTTCCGACTGAACCACGGACGCGGTGCGATCGGTGCTTCCGTCATCGACGAACACCAATTCCCAGGTCTGCGCCAAGCCCTCGAGGCTTGAGCGGACCGCCTCAGTGAGGAGAGGTACGCTCTCCTCTTCGTTGAACATCGGCACGACCACGGATACGTGCACGGGATTCATCCGGCCCGCTCCCGGCGCGGCTTCGTAGATCGCCCGGCGCTGTACCGCTGCGCGAATTGAGCCAAGGTGAGCCCGTCGCTGCGGTCTCGTGCATGTTCGAAGAGCCTCTCCATGTCGGCGTAGAGTGCATGGATGCTCTTTGCCGTCGGGAATCTGGGACTGCAGTCCGGCATCAGCTCGGACGAGTGCAACATGAACTCGGCGCACGGGGCATCCGCCGCCAACACTCGATCCAGCAGGGTCGTCAAGATGCGTCCGTTGCGGCCGTCGGGGCGAAGCCAGAATGCCCGAAAGGCGCGGCGAAACAGCGTGGGTGGATGACTGGTCGCTAGGGGGGTAAAGCGCCACAGCGCACCGTTGCGGGGGAGGAGACGGATCGTGACCGGGACCTCGAGGAGAGGGCAATCGCCCGGGCGTGCGATGTCGTCTCGGTGGACGAAGTACGGGTCCTCTGGAGCAGCACGATAGTCCACGCTGCACCCCGGCTCACCAGTTGCAGGCCAGTGCAGGTGGGGGGTGACGCTGCAGTCTACCCGATAGCCAAGGTCCATCAGGATTGTCGCGTACCGTGTGTCAAGAGCCCAGCGGCCAGCCCGGTGGCTCACCATCTTCACCCCAAAGGTCTCTTCGAGTGTAGCGGTCAGCGTCGCAGCCTTGATCCGCGCAATCTCGTCGGGAAACTCGATGAGGTATGGATGTCGATCCGCGTCGTCGATGCCCAGGGGTCGAACAGGGGGCATGTCCCAGGCATGAGGATGCATTCCGATCTCGCCGGTGCGGCGGGCCAGGATGTCCCGACCGAGCTCTTGAAAGGCCGGTGCGTGAGCCATTTCCCATGTGGTGAGATATGTGGGAGCCAAGCCGTATCTTTCGCAGAGTGCCTGGAAGCGCGGCAGATAGGCCGCGTTGCGAGTCGATGCCTTGCGTGGCCTCGCCCAAGCATTATCCCCCTCGGTGTCGATAGTGATCAAGAACGCTGGGCGCATCTCCGCATCAGATGTCACATCCACGGTTCATTGGTCCTGGGAGAGTCTTGCAGAACGCCGGACCTTACGCTGCGCTGCCGACGGGAGCGCAGGACGGGCATTGAGCAGTTGGATTAGCAGGATCTGTCCGGCAAAGAGCACGAAGAAGAACCACGCGTTCTGAAACGAGTTGAAGACTCCCATGGTCACGAACACGATGAATGCCGCAGTGCCCGCTCTTGCGTAGTTAGCGAACGGGTCGCCCGGCAGTGCACGGTGGAGCGCCCGCCGACTCTCCAACAGCAAGAGCACGATGGCAGCGAAAAAGACTACGGCACCGGGCGTCCCAATCTCTGCCCAGACGTTCAAGAACGTGCTGTGGGTATCTTGGTACCGCAGTCCACCCGCCATCCACGACGGCATGCGCTGTGCGTTTGCCCGTTCGTAATTGTCGATGCCGACGCCAATGAGCGGATGGTCGAGCGCGATGTCCACAGCGATTGCCCAATACTCGCGGCGCATGCGAATGGACTGATCCTGGCCCTCCCCACTGACAAAAGTCGTCGCGATGCGCTCCTTGAAGTCGGGGGGCGCGGCGACAGAGATGACCAATACAGCGAGCGCGGTGGCGCCGAAGATGTACAGCTTCCTCTTACTCAACACCAGCCCAGAAACCGCAAGGACGACCATGGCTAGAAATCCAGCTCGAGACTTGGTCAGCACAGTTGCTGCGACGAGAATCACCCCGATGATGGCCCAGAACAGTTTCCACTGCGTTCGTTTGCTGGTGACAAAGAACGCAACCGCAAATGGCAAATGCATCAGCATGGCCATGGCAACCATGTTGGCGTTTCCAAAAAGGCCGCGCCAGTTTGCCCGCCCCACCGCCTTTGTGGTCCCTGCAAGGTAGAACTTGATCGCTCCGATACCCGGGTAAACGGCCATGAGGATCACAAGGACGATCAACAACCAATAGACGCGCGTCCGGGTCGTCGCGACATTCACGGTCACTATGTACATCACCGTGAGCTTGGCGACAGTCTGAAATCCTGCAAAGGAGGTGCCAAATGAGATCGACAGCGGGACCGACGCGGCGACGGCGAGGGAGTACAGGAGAAGAAACAGCCCGGGCCGGCCGCCGAGGACAAGTGAGTGTCGACCCAGCACGATTTCAGTCAGCAGGATCAGGGCTCCCAACGCCATCGCCGGTTGCTGAAGAGGTAGTGCGTATGAGGTGGCCGAATAACAGAATGCCAGCAGGCTCGCGTAGGCAGCAACATGAATGGACCGATGGACGCTGACACTACGGGCGCGACGAACGCGTGGCCGCCTGACCGACCATGGTCGGTTCGCGTCGAACACCGGGTGCGCAGGAGAAGTGACGTTCCTCATCGACCCAACTCAAGCGACCTGTTTCTGACACACAGACGTGATGGGGCTGCACGAATCGTCAGACACATGACGATTTGCCGGTTCGCCGGCGCGCGAGCCATCGTTCGAGTACTAGCAGGCGCCAAAGTGTCTCCGAGTGGTCTCGACGTGCAGAGCGGTGCTCGTGCACGAGACGCGCGACATTCGGCATCTCGAGGTAGCGTCTCACCTCGGCGCCAGGCGCGAGCAACTCCCCTACCAACTCATGTAACTCCTGTCGCATCCATGCCTTGATCGGAACGCTGAATCCGCGCTTCGGTCGATGCAGGACTTCACGTGGCAGGTATCGCTCAGCGAGGCGTTTCAGGAGCCACTTGCCGGTCCGTCCCTGGATGCGCCAGTCTGAAGGCAAGCGCGAAGCGAACTCGACGATCCGATGGTCCAGAATGGGCACACGTGCTTCCAGTGAGTGCACCATGCTCATGCGGTCGACTTTCGTCAGGATGTCGTCAGGAAGGTAGCTGACGGTATCAACGTACTGGAGTCGCGCGGGGTACGGCAGTGCCGCCGCCGCCTCGAATTCGGCTCGAAACAGGCGGTGACGCGGAGTAGCCCACGACCTGAGCCCCTTCCGGAGGAGTCCACCCCGCTCGGCGTCGAGTTCCTCTGCCACGTGGAGGCTGTAGCGGTCATCACGACCGGCTGCCAGGGCCCGCAGTCGATTCACGCCGAACGCGCCGGCCGGCAGCAGCGATGCGGGAGCACCCAGGGCGACCGTCCGAAGCGCACCGGGAACCCGGTCGATCCAGGCCCAGGCAGCATCGTGCAGGTATCGATCGTATCCGGCGAAGAGCTCATCACCCCCGTCGCCGGACAGCGCAACCGTGACCTGTGTTCGCGCCAGCTGGCTCACGAAGTAGGTAGGGATAGCACTGTCATCGCCGAACGGCTCTCCAAACGCATCAATCAGCCGATCCAAGATCTTGCAGTCTTCGGGGCCAAGCACGAGTTCATGGTGGTCGGTCCCGTACCGGTCGGCAACCATCCGTGCATAGGGAAGCTCATCGTCGCCGTCAAAGCCGACAGAGAAGGTAGCGAGCGGGCCAGTGGCGCCCTCGGCGGCAAGTGCAACCACCAAGCTCGAATCGACGCCCCCGCTCAAGAACGCCCCTAACGGAACGTCAGCCACGAGACGGTCGTGCACCGCGGTCCGCAATAGGCCATCCAGCTCTTCCAGAGCGCTCTCGACCGACGAAGGAGCTGGCCCAGGTGTCCTGGGCAGACCCCAGTAGCTGCTGATCTCGATCTCACCCGCATGAGACGTCAGCACACTGGCGGGCGGCAGCTTCCGGTAGCCCTCATAGATGCTCCGGGGGGTGCGTACATAGCCGAGCGCGAGGTAGTCTGCGAGGCCCTCCAGATCGATCTCTGGGGTTTCTGTTTGGCCCTCCACAAGCGCGCCGAGCTCAGAAGCGAAGGTCAAAGCTGAAACGTCCTGCCGGTAGTGCAGAGGTTTGATGCCGAGACGGTCACGCACCAGGTGCAGCGATTCCTGCTCCGCATCCCACAGAGCGAACGCAAACATCCCGATGAGCCGATGGACAAGTTGGATCCCCTCATCCTCGTAGAGGTGTACGAGTACCTCTGTGTCCGAGTCGCTCTTGAACTTGTGACCGCGGCGGACGAGGTCCCGGCGGAGACTACGGTAGTTGTAGATCTCACCGTTGTACACGACCCTGACCGATCCCGACTCGTTCTCCATTGGCATTCGGCCTCCGGCGAGGTCGATGATCTTCAGACGCCGAGAGCCAAGTGCGACGGTTGTGCCCACAAAGTAGCCCTCCTCGTCCGGTCCCCGGTGTACCAGGCACGCCGTCATCCGACGCACTGTTCGCTCCAGATGTTCGGATGAGGCGGATGGACCCGTGTGGATCCCAGCAAATCCACACATCGACTACCCCGCCTCCACGGTCACGATGTTGTCAGTCGGTCTCGAAACGCTCCCTGATCCCAGGAGTCTCGTGTACAGTTCTCTGATGGCCGCTACCATCCGGGGCATTGCGAACTCCTGGACACGGATCCGAGCCGCTTCTGAGAGACTAATGCAGCGCTGGGGATTGCGCAGCAACGAATCGATTGCCTCTGCAAGCGCCATCGCATTCTGTGGTGGGACCAATAGGGCCTCATGCTCATTGCGAACGGCGTCTGGGATCCCACCGACTTCCGTCGCAACGACAGGGCAGCCCACTGCCATGTACTCGAGCAGTGCATTTGGGAGACCTTCGTAATAGGACGGCATCACAGCCACGTCGAAAGTCGGTAGAAGTGGTCGCACGTCGGGGATCTCGCCCATGAACAGCACGCGGGACCTGATTCCGAGGCGCTCCGCGAGCCGCAGCAGGTCTCCTCGGCACTCACCGTCTCCCACCAGTGCCAACTCCAGGCCAGGCCAACGATCTGCGAGGGCCGCGGTGGCATGCAACAGAACCTCATGTCCTTTGACGGGATGCAGGCGGCCTACGGCGCCTATTCGGCGGCGGGCATCAGGCCGGAACCGGTTCATGTCGCGATGCCACCGGAATCCTGCGAATCGTTCGAGCTCGATCCCGTTGGGGACAACCACAGCCTTGCGCCGTGGGAGAAAGCCCGTCCCCGTAAGCCGCACTTCAATTGTTGAAGAGTTGAGCACCACAGCGTCTGCAAGCCGGTACGAGCACCACTCCCCCCAACGGTGCACTCGCCTTGCACTTCGTCGTTCGTAGCGTCGGCTAACCACCAGTCTTGGCCGAAGATTCAGGGAGCACGCGGCGGCACACATGACGTTCGCATAGAAATCCTGAGCGTGCACCAAGTCGAACCCGGCACGTCGAATGTCGACCGCAAGACGGGCAATCTGCCGGAGACCGTTAGGACGGTAGAATCCTCGAAGGGGGTAGGCTCGGATACGCTCCCGTGGTACGTGAAGCTGCTCGAGTAGGGGCCCGAAGCGATGGCATGCGACATGGATCTCGAAATCCGAGTCCTCAACAAGCGCGTTCGCAAGGTGAACCAGTTGAGTCTCAGTGCCGCCCCGTTCGAGATGGTTCACGAACAACAGAACTCGTGGCACGTCAGGAGGTCTCCTTGCCGGTGCCCGTGCGGTCGAGGTAGGAGAGTTCGGGCTGCGTACATCGATACACGATGACGTCGTCGCGCTTGTAGTCGAGGCGGGGCACCCCGAAGAAACGCTCCATCGTGCAATGAGCACGAACCCAGGCATTGGCGGGGCCAAGGTCCCTTTCGTTGAATCCCCCTCGCTGCTGGCGGATCTCAAGCACCCACATCGCAGCCCGCCCTTCTTCCCCGACGCCGGTGGCGAGTGCCGCGGCCAACGCATCGGGATCGCGGTCAAGCCATCGAACGTCGTGACTCGGGAGGTAATGCTGGAAAGCGTACGGCTGGTCTGCGAGCACCCAATCGGAGACGTGAGAGTGACTCTCAACATACGCGGCGGCCCCCCGGATGTCCGGCCGAGTGCCGGTCTGATAATGCGACCACAATCGAGGCGCTCCGTCCAAGAGGACCACCGCAAGGCATGCCCCGACGGTCGCAGCTCTCACTCGCGTGCTCGGTATTGCCGTGTCGAGCCGGGAGAAAAACACGCCCGACCAGATGAACAGAATCGGCGTCACGGCGTACAGATACGCGTTCGATACGGGCACCACGTAGGACACGACCATGATGAACACCAGTGGGACCAGCACCGCGCTCGTCAGGCCCATCCAGACCCCCGGCCTCAGAACCGTCCGCGCGAGGAGCGCTCCCGCGATGGAGAAGATCAGCAGCGAAAGTGACAACCCATCAGCATAGCTCAAGATTAACAACGGCCCTTGATGTCCCCACGCATGATCCGCCCGATACCAGCGAAGCAGGATGGGGCCGAGGTACCACGCGACGGAGAAGAGGAAGATCGCGAGCACCACGGCCAAGAATGCCGCGCGCCAGGGCGTAGGCCGTCGTCCCCAACGCAGCTCGCGGAGGTAGGTCCCGAGTTCCCAGATGCCGACTCCTCCGATGGGGAGCGCTGCGGAGGGGTGGGCCAAGATCGCCATCGCGGCACTCACCACTGCGATCGCTGTCCAACGAGGGCGATGCACCTGCACTGCGCGGATCAGCGCCACCACAGCGACCGTCGTGAGCAGGAATACCAGTGTGTAGTACCGGGCGAACTGAGACCAGTAGATATGCCAGCCGTTCACGGTGAGCAGAGCGGCTGCATACAAGCCGGCTCGGCGATCAGCGAGGGTAGTCGTTCCCCAATACAGCGTGGGAATCGCCGCGACTCCGAAGATCATTGGCAGAATTCGAAGGCCCAACTCGTCGAGTGCTGTCCAGGAACCGATCAGGTAGTAGTTCAGGAGGAAGAGCAGGGGTTTCGGGCCGACAAGGCTGGTACGGCTCACAGAATCTCGGAGCGTGAATACCTCATCGCCCGAGAGACCCCAGGCGCCGAGTCGGTAACCTCGCAATGCGAGACCGAGCACGGTTAGCCCAAGGACCCCCCACAGAGCGGGGGCCATGCGGCTCAGAGTTCCTGATCTAGTCTTGCCGTTCGAGGCAGGGCTATCGATTCCCGTCACGTCCGTACGCACACTCCCCCGGGTAGGCCAACGCGCTGCGCAGCGCGTTGGCCTGTGACTGGTGGTCTCCGGATCCTCGCACATGCACAGGGCGTGCTAAGCATGAGGGGCTGGCGCCGGCTTCCCACGACGATCATGTCGAAATCACATGTTGCGTTGACGCAACACCCATCGGCCTGTGTGCCGGGTGCCGACATTCTTGCCGCCTGCGGCGGATGATCGAGCGCAGCGCCAGGAAGGTGCCGATATCGCTGTGGAGGAAGCGCGATCCGAGCCTCAGCCCGACTGCCCCTCAACCGGCGATACTGGGGCGGAAACCAGGGTGGCCGACCGGACCGGTACAATTGGGTGCAATTGCTCAGTCAGGCAGAGATCGAAAGAGTGCAGGGACCGCCGTGCGCGCTGCCTGGGCAGCCAGCTCGAACCCCTTCTCCTCACTATGCCGAACGGGTGCGACGATGCGGACAACGGCTTCGTCAGGGGGAAACCAGACCCTTGCGCCAGGCCAGGAACACCGCCAGTTGGGGCCAGAGTCAGGCCGTCCGGCGTCAGGGACGGTCCACCAGTCGCGACTCGACTTGACCATCGGCTGCCAGAATGGAATCAAGAACGCCAGCCCTGCGACGATCGCTGGGACTGGCGCTTGGCGGAGGGCGTGAGCCACTCCCGGCGCCGAATCCTGCAGGGGCGGGAATCTACAGGGCGCCCCTTCTGAACACCATCACGGGGACCGTCATCAGCATGATCTTGGCGTCCTCGGCGGCCGAGCACCGCTCAATGTACTCCAGATCGAACTCCACCTTCTTCTTCACATCTTCGATCGACGTGTCATAGCGATGGCGCACCTGCGCCCATCCCGTGATACCGGGAAGCACGCGCTGCCGTTCCGGGTACCGGGCCACGCGGTGACGGAGTTCCTGGAAGATCTCCGGCTGCTCGGGCCGCGGGCCGACGAGGTTCATGTCGCCTCGCAACACGTTTAACAGCTGCGGCAGCTCATCCAAACGGTACTTGCGGAGAAAGCGCCCGACAGGT
>JAOTWK010000142.1 GCA_029862935.1 Gemmatimonadota bacterium
TACGGTTTCGTTCCCCGAACGTACTGTGCCTCCCGCGTCTGCGCTCTCATGCCCGGCGCCGAGCGCGGAGACGGTGATCCTCTTGATATCTGTGTCGTCAGTGAGCGTCCAATCACGCGCGGGGAGGTCATTCTGAACGCACGTGTTATCGGGGGCGTACCGATGCTCGATGGGGGGGAAGCAGACGACAAAATCATCGCAGTTCTCGAAAACGATCCCTTTTGGTCGGCAGTCACGGAGCTGGCAGATCTGCCACCGGCATTGGTGGAACGCCTACGGCACTACTTCCTGACGTACAAGTTGGCCCCAGGGCAACCCACTACGGTGTCGATCGGCGATCCATACGGGTGCACCCACGCGCAGCAAGTGGTTCTGGCGGCCATCCAGGATTACGAGGCGGAGTACGGACGGCTTCGCTAGCACTGTGCCAGCTAACAAGCGCTTGGAGGCTGCCGGCACTCCGGGGGTCGAGTTCCTTGAAGAACTTGCATCGCTGCCGAATAGAGGAAATGGTGATTGTGTACGGCGGGCCTGCTGCCCGCAGCTCAAGCGCTGACCGTTAGACGGCGACCCTAACACATTGCAGATCTCGTGTCCGCGTTTCTTCACAAGAAAGGGTGTGATTGAAATGAAGCCGATTGTTCCCGTGCTGGTCGCCCTCGTCCTGGTCAACTCCGCACCGGTATCGGCGCAGAGTTCCACTACGCCGCAGGATACGAACGAGGAACAGGAAATACTGGATCTTTCGAGGATGAAGTGGCGCTGGATGGCAGAGCAAAACGCGGACACGCTTGCTGCACTGTTCCACGAAAAGGCGCGATTTGTCCACATGAGCGGCACCTGGGGGACGGCCGCGGAGATCGAGATAATCAGAAGCGGGAGCATCCACTACAAGCACGCCGATGTCCACGAAGTTGTCGTAGAAGTTCTTGACGACACTGCCATCCTGTGGAATCGCATTACTCTCGTGGCTGTGGTGCGAGGCAATGAGGTAACGAACCCGTTTACGGTTACCGAAGTCTACAGGAGGCAAGCGGAGGGGTGGAAGATGTTGGCCATGACGTTTAGCAGCGTGCGAAGCGAGCATCACATTGAGCGCTAAGGGTTATCAGCCTCTTGCCCATCGGGGTCGTTGCCGATGGCTTGCTCAGGTCGTCGCGCCCGAGTCGCCGCGGTGGATTGCATCGTGCTGGTGACCCTGTCGCCGCCTAACACGCGTTAGGAGCTGACGGGCGCGGCCGGTGGCGTTGACACGAGCGCCTTGATAGATACGTGTAGACCCAGCTGATAGGGCGCGCCCGCAGGGTAGTCGCCCGCAGCTCAAACGCAGGACGTTAGGCGTCACCCGCAGCAGAAGGTCTGACAGGGTGAAGGTCGACCAACAGGGTGGAGTTCTAGGCACGTGGCAAACCAGCAGTCGCGTGACGGCATTTCTAATCGACAATCTTCCAGACGAGGTGTGGTGCTCGACCATTCCGGGGGCGCCGAGGCGAACGGTGCAGATGATCGGGGGGCACCTCCACAACTGCCGCTGCATGTGGGTCAAGATGCTCGGCAAGAGACACGGTCTAGCCGTCCCGCGGGGTGTGGACCGGTACCGGGTGTCGCGGCGCCAGCTTTTGACAGCACTGGCTCAGAGTGCTCGCGCCATCGGTGGGCTATTGGAAGTCGGTCTCGCGAACGGCGGACACCTCGCTGGATTCTCGCCACCGGAGGTCACACACTTCTTGGCCTACCATGTAGCACACGAGGGTCACCACCGCGGGCAGATTGTGATGGTGGCTCGCCAGCTCGGCCACCGGCTGCCAGCGGAGGTGACGAACGGCTTGTGGCAATGGTCGAAGCGCAGCCGTGAGGCTAGGGGTGACGCCTAACCAGCGTTTGCACCTGGCGCTGCAGCCTTAGCAGGCGACTGCCTTCCTCACGGCGCAGCTGATGCGCATAACCGTTAGGCCGCAGAGATGTGGCAAGCAATAGTTAGAGGCTGATCGATGACGATTATCATTTGGAGTGCTCTCGGCCCGATCGCTGGCTGTCGCAGACCTGCTTGCGGATTCTCCTCGCCCAGGACCCTCGTTACCGCGCTTATCGTCGCGGTGACAGCCATGTTTCCCCTGTGGGCGCAATCCTCGAATGCGCAGACCTTGGATCCAGCGAATCCGAACCAGTCATCGATAGACGCCCTGCTCCGTCCCGTGGTGATCGACAGAATGGCTGATCGGTACATTGCTGGAGCCTCAATTGTAGTGGTCAGCGGAGACCGCATCGTCTACAAGGCGGGGTTCGGCCGGCGCGAGGTCTTTCAAGAGATCCCAGTCAGGGTAGACAGCACCATCTGGCGAATCGGTTCGATCACAAAAGTTCTGACCGGAGTGGCGGTCATGCAGCTCGTAGACCGGGGGCTCGTGCGACTCGACGACGACGTGAACCAATATCTCGATTCGGTGAAGGTCCCTGACACATTTCCTCGACCGGTTCGAGTGCGTGATTTACTGACTCACACGGGGGGCTTCGATCAGCCAGGTCTGGGCCGTCACGCGACCAGCGCTGAGGCCGTTCGTCCGCTCGAGGAGTTTCTTGCGGAATACCTGAGACGGCTCAGGCCCCCTGGCGAACTTGCTGTCTACGACACGTACGGCATCACGCTTGCAGGCTACTTGGTGGAACAAGTCAGCGGACTGACGTACGGGGAGTATCTGCAACGTAACATCTTCAACCCGTTGCGGATGAGCCGTAGCGGCATCACCCTTCCGCCGTCTCTTGTGCGCGACGCAGCTGTGGGATACGAGTTCGCGGGTCATTGGGAGGCGATGCCGTGGGAGTTCATGAACACGGCACCGGCATCCACCGTCAATGCCACGGCACCCGATATGGGGAACTTTATCGTCATGCTGCTCAACGGCGGGCGGTTTGAAGGCCGGCAGGTGCTGAGCGAGGCAGCGGTTCGCACAATGTTGGCGCGTCAGTTCACCAATGACCCGGAGCAGCCGGGTTACGGCCTCACGTTCGCGGAGAACAAGCAGTTTGGGGTTCCGGCGTTTTCGCACGGTGGCTCCATGACCGGATTCGGCGCGCTACTCTACCTAATCCCCGCTCAGCGCTTGGGCGTGTTCATCGCCTACAACCAGGAGTCGGAGACCCTGGCCAACGAAGTGGTGTCCCGGCTGGTCTCCGCACTCATTCCAGGATCTGGTGCCAAGCCGCTGCTGCGTGCGCCGCTTGCGGTGGACTCGGAGGTAGCGCGGTTCGCCGGAAGTTATGCCGACGCGGTGTACAATCACCGGAATCCTGATCAGGGGTGGCGCCGGCGAACGGTTGCCGTGTCAGTGGGCGACGCCGGGCAGTTGGTGTTCCAGCAACTCTCGGCGACGCGGGTTGGGGCGATGGCCTTCCAGCGTCCGGATGGGTCGCTCCTCACCTTTCGTGAAAATGCGCAAGGGGAGATCACGCACATGTTCTTGAACCAAACGGTGTACGAGCGGGTCGGGGATACCCGCTGAGCGCTTCAGCCGGAGTAGGTCTGGCAACCAGGATCAGTCGGCTGATTCGCCGGCCTAACAACGGCATGTTGACCCGCAGTGGCCCCAGCGACAAGACACCTGAAGTGTGAGGACCCTAATGGCTCGATCCCCAGACCCTACGGACGCCATCCGTCGCCAAGCTGTGACGTTTCCTGGCGTGGCGAAGGGAACATCGTGCACTCAAAGCGCTTTCAAGGCGGGCAAGGGGACGTTTCTCTTCATCGGTCCTGGACCGAAGGGGCAGGGATTCAAGGCGATGTTCAAACTCGAAGCCTCGATGCCTCAAGCGCTCAAGCTCGCGGCCGCGAATCCGAAACGGTTCGAAGTTGGCTCGACGGGCTGGGTCACCGCCCGTTTTACGGCTGAGGAGCCTCTGCCGAAGCGCATCTGGGCACGATGGCTGTCGGAGTCCTACGAGTTGACATACGGAGGGGCTCACAGGACCGACAAGGCCAAACGAGCCAAGCGCTCTGGCGCCAAATCGCAGTAACTCGGTGGTCCTTGGTTGCGGCCAGAACCCGGGACTGGCGATCGCGACGCCATCTTCGCAGCGGCCTTGCCCGAGTGAGATGAGCAGCCAGGAAGCCCCGCGCGTGATTGCGTGCTGCCTAACACGCGTTAGGAGCTGACAAACACGGCCGTTCTGAAGGAAGGCGTTGATATGAGCGCGCCCGACCTTCATCGTTACGGTTTTGAGACGGCTCGCCTGGCTGGCGAGTTGTCTGCAGCTCAAACGCAGGGACGTTAGGCGTCTGTTCGGAGACTACGACACGAGTCAGTCTGTCTCCCGTTTCTGGTTCGAGCGCGGGGCGAGGGGAGGTCCTTCGAATGATCCGCTATGGCCGGTCGTCACTGCATCGTTACCTGCTGGGAGGCCTCCTTGCCTTTGGAGCGCTGAACGCCTTCGGCGGTGGCTACTACGGACTCTCGGGTGCCGAGGGCATCCCCGTGGAGTTGCTAGAGGGAAGCCCGTTCCGTAGTTACTTCGTACCGAGCCTCGTGTTGATCGTGGTTGTGGGAGGTTCATTCCTCTTCGCTGGCATCGCCGTGTTCGCTGACCTCCGAATCGCCCGTCGCAGCGCTCTGATGTCCGGTGCAATCGTTTTGGTCTGGATCGTTGTGCAGCTCGGTATCATTGGCTACGTGTCATGGCTGCAGCCCACGACGGCTGTAGGAGGTGTGCTGATCCTGCTGCTGGCGTGGCTGCTACCAGTGCGGAATGCGGTGCCCGGTGAATCCGCGTGAGGTTCCAGGTACGCGACACACGGCGTCGGAGCCGTTCATGTAGCTTCGACCTCTCAGCCGGTCGTTGAGAGACTGCGCCGCAGAACACGCGCCTGGACCTGGCGAGCGGCTGCGTTGAAGGATTTGATATCAAGGAAGACGATGGCAGAATTCTGCACAGCTGGTTCCGCCAGATAGAGCGGAATAGACACTGCGGCCTAACACGCGCGTGGACCTGGCGAGCGCTCACGTTCTGAAGGAACTTGAGTGGTGATGCGCTTCGCGATCATTCGAGCACGTTCACCAGTCCGTGTGGCCCGCGAGCCAGGCGCTCGCAGGTCATGCGCGGGCCGCTAGACGGGCCAACGAGGATTCTCGATGAACCAGCAGCCCTCTCAGCCGTTTTCGACGTCGAGGATCGCCGCATCGGGTTCACACCGGGTCAGCGTTGGCCCACCCGCGAGTTTGCCTGTACGGTCATTGACCAGCAGTGCTGCTGGCGATGAGTCGCCGGCAGCACGACACTTGCGAGCGAAAGATGAAGCAGAGCGAAGGCACGGCGATCGACAATCGCGTCCCCGACCGCTGACAACACGGCGCCTGGTCAAGAGCACGGTGACCGCAACTTTGGGGTTGCTGGTTGTGGCGTCCGATTCACCCGAGGCACAGGAGCTCGAGCTCGGCCCCGAGGTCACGGCGAGTGTCAACAACGACGGAGGTCGCCTGCGCGTTGAGCCGTCGGCGGTGATCATCGGGGACACGGTCGTCGTGGCGTGGAACGATAGTCGCGCCGGCCGCGACTTCCGCGTCGGCACGGGCGTAGGCATCGGTTGGTCGAGGTCCGCGGATGGCGGTCGGTCGTTCGAGTTCGGGGGGTACCTCCCTGCCGTCGACATGCCGGGCGGCCCATCGGGGGCCGACTCCTGGCTCGGTACCACGGGAGGAGGCGACGTGCTTCTCCAGTTGCTGCACTGGAGCACGGAGGAGCAGGAGGTGCAAGTCTATGCCCTTTCACAGCAAGGCGGAGCGGGTTGGACCGTTCGGGGCGGCTTCGCCGGGGCGAGGATCGACAAGCCCGCTATGGCGACCGCGGGCGACGACTGGGTCGGTGTGGCCTACACGGCGGGGACGGAGATCCGATTCGTACGTTCGACGGACGCCGGCGCGACGTGGGCAGCACCAGTAACGATCTCGGTAACCGACTCGCGTACGCGAACCGGGGCCGGCATCGCCCGCTGCCGCGATCACGTCCTCGTCGTCTGGTTGGAGGGTGCAGGGATCATCCTCGACGAAGTATGGTCGGCCTGGTCGGACGACGGCGGCCGGAGCTTCTTTGAACCGACGAAGGTGCGGGACCTCGAGGGCGCCGCGTCTCCCCCCCCAGGCTACGCACTCGGCGTGGGCCCTGCCGCAGACATCGCGAACAACGCGTGGGTGGCTTGTTCCGACGGAGCGCCGCCGCTGTTTCACCTGACGTACACAGAAGGCCGCGTTGCCGGGTCGGTGGTGCTCTACCAGCAGGCACGATCGGACGCCGACGGGCTCCGGTGGGGGCAGCCGGACATCGTCGCGGGAGCCGACTCCGTGTGGACCGCCTTCCCGAGCGTCAGCGTGCTCGACGAAGGAATCGGGATTCTGTACTACGACTCCAGACACTCGGAGGCGTCGCGGCCCCGCATGGACGTGTACCTTTCGATCGGATCCGGGGGTCGTTTCGAAGACCACCGCCTGACGACGGTTTCGACATCCTGGCTCGACGTGCCGGGGGACCGTGAGCACGCTCCCGTCCAGCGCAACTTCGGGGACTACATCACGCTCGCCGCCGATGGCCAACGTGGGCTGGCGGCCTGGACCGATGGTCGAACGGGAGTACCCCGAATCATGACGCGACGCTTCAGCCTCCGGCCATAGAAGCCGCGAGCCGAACCATGATGAGGAGGGGGCTCACTGCCGCTACCCCGCCTCGCTCGCGGCGAGAGGCGAGGTGTGGGACGCGCTTCCGCCGGCGTCCCACGCGTGACCGTCGGGACGGGACAACTGTCGATCGACGGTGGGCGATACGAGGCGTACGGACAGGATCTCGCTGTCGTTGCGGGGCGAGAGGCGCGGATATGGGGCGCGAACCACGGCAACGTTCTTCGATGAGGTGACGACTTGATACGGGCAATACTGTACGATCTGGCTGATGGGCGGCTTCGCGACGGGGGAATCGAGGTGATCGACGCGTGGGAACGGACCCGGAACTCGCCTTCCGCGGCGCCTATTTCCTGCTGCTCGGTCCGATGCTCGGGGTGGTGGCATTGATCCTGTCGATCTTCTACCGACGGGGCTGGCTAGGACGCCGGAGACGTCACTGAGTCCGTGGGGAAGCCGTGCCGATACGTCTAGGAGCCGTGGGTGGGGAACCACAATCCCGTCGACGCCACATCGTGCGCGATGATCGGCAAGCTTTTCGCGCCGCGCTGCGACAAGCCTTGCTCCCGGAGTGACCGTTACCGTGCGGGCTAACCAGACGTGCACCTGACGGCGCGCTTCGCGCGCTGCAGGTGAACGCCGAGTCGTTCGTCCGCTCGGCGGACACGGAGCATCCCTCCAACCAAGGTTATACTAGCCAAATGACACAACGAATTAGAAAACGCCCACTTGCACGATGGGGCCTGATTTTCACACTCGCCTCGATATCACTCTTTTCGCGCATGGCCTATGCACAGGACACGGTGACATCGAAGCCTGATTCGCTCATGGACAAGATGACGGGCGAATGGGTGATGGCCGGCACAATCGACCACGAACAGGTGACACATGACGTGTACGTCGACTGGATTCTCAAACGTCGATACATTCGAATTCACGACGTCTCACGCGAGAAGGATGCCGATGGTGAGCTCGCATACGAAGCGTGGATTCATATCGCCTGGGACAAAGAAAATGCTGAATATGTGGTCATGTGGCTGGACAATACTGGCACGACCAACTTTGCCGCAGAGGGTGTCGGGCACGGTAAGCCAGACGGCGACCGGATCCCATTCGTATGGAGATTTGCGGACGGGAGCGGTATTCACAATACTTTCGCGTACGACCGCTCGCGCGATACCTGGTCTTGGGCAATTGACAACGTGGACCAGTCCGAGAAACCGTCCCCGTTTGCAAGAGTGACGTTGAAGCGGAAGTAGACTTGACCGCCGGTGTCGTCACGGGACTCGCCAAGTACTTGGTGCTTGACCGCCACTCGACTGGCCAGGCTATGTCAGTCGGACCACTTTTTCAGAGGACACCGTGATCAGCCGCCGCCATCTCGTGATGCTGGCCCTCGTCGGGGGGATGCCGTGAGCCTCCGCCGCTGTGGCATACAGGCCGCCGCCTGTTTTCGGGTGGTATCTGACGTCCGGATGAGATAAAGGGTCGGGACGCTTGATCGATTTGCCTTTTCACGTTGCCAATG
>JAOTWK010000143.1 GCA_029862935.1 Gemmatimonadota bacterium
ACCCCCCACGAGCGGCTCTCGAACCGCGAATATCGGGTGCTCTGTCTGCTCGGATCCGGGAAGAGCGTCAAAGAAGCTGCTGCGGAGCTCGCGGTGAGCCCCAAGACGGTGAGTACTTATCGGTCGCGGGTCCTCAAGAAGCTCGAGCTTGCGACCACAGCAGATCTCATCCGCTATGTCGTGGAACGGGGGCTCACATAGAGCGGGGGCGCTGAGTATCTCGGCAAGTCAGTACCACGCCGACAGCTTGTAGGAAGACGGGGCCATCCACGCGGGGCAAATCGCACGCACACGCTCGCCGCTGTCCGACTGCCTGGTCGGTTATTCTTTCCTACCTTTTCTCACCGTGATCCCAGTCGGTCGCCGCCTTAGGCGGCCGGCAGTACTGACAGGGCGCAAGCCCGGAGGAGTGTTGTGAAGACAACTGCTATCAAGCCCTTGCGGGTTGCAATCATCGACGATTCGGTCGTGATTCGGCAACGGCTTGTTGCCATGATCGATGAAACCCCAGACATCAGCGTGGTCTGTACGGCAACCGATGGTCGAGAAGGTCTCGAGTGTGTTCTCCACCATAAGCCGGACGTGGTCATCCTGGATATCCGGATGCCTGTGATGGGTGGGATCGAGGTCTTGGAAGCCCTGCGACAGCGTGACGCGACGCCGACGGTTTTGGTGCTCACAAACTTCCCCTATCCCGTATACCGCAAGAGGTGTCACGAGCTCGGAGCAGAGTTGTTCTTCGACAAGTCCACCGAGTTCGCGGAGGCGGTGCAGGCGCTCCGCGGCATTGTTCCCAGTGGCAACGGCGGGTAGCCGAGAGCCAAGGTTGCGATGAGTCTCCTGCTGATTCCTGCAATCGGCCTCACCACGGTGGCAGTGGTGTGGTCGATTGTGCTGTTTCGTTGGCGGCGAGTCATGCGGTTGGGAGCACTTGCCGCAGTGCTTGCCTTACTGCTGCTGCATCAAGTGGTGGAGTTGCTTCGAGATGGGGTGATGGGGAGCGCTTCGCTGACCGACCACGCGCGCGTGTTGCCGGATCTCGCATTGAGCGCCGTTGCACTTGCGGTCGTCGTGTTCATTCATCGGCACACGGTTCGGGCACGCCGCAATTCGTCAGCGCTTCCACTGCGCGAACCGCACTGGCAGGCGCTCGTCGAAAACGCGCTCGATCGCGATATCATCGTGATTCTCAACGCGGACGCGGTGATCCTGTATGTGAATCCGAGCGCCCAGGGATTGCTCGGGTACACAGCAGAGGAGGTCGCCGGTCGCTCCGTCTTCACCCTCGTCCATCCCCAAGATGAAAGCCGGGCCAAGAGTGCGTTCGTAGAAGGCATTCAGTCCCCTGGACCGGCAGCGCCAATAGAGCTGCGTGTCAAACATCGTGATGACTCCTGGCGCTGGCTCGAGATCGTGGGAAACAACATGCTCGGCGATCCCGATTTGAGCTGCGTGGTATTGAGCTGTCGCGACGTCACGGAAAGACGCCGCCAAGAAGGCGATGTGCAAGGCCGATGGGCTCAGACACAGCAGTTCTTGAACGTCGCGGAAGTCATGTTCGTTGCGCTCGACCGAGACGGACGGATCACCTTGGTGAATCGGAAGGGTGTGAACCTGCTCGGATACGATGATGAAACCGAACTCGAGGGTCGTGAGTGGTTTTCCATGTGTCTGCCGCCCGAGCAAGTCCCGGCTGTGCGTGGTGTGTTTCAGGACTGCATCGACGGCAACGTGAAGGCTGCGCAGTATTACGAAAATGAAATCGTGACGAAGGATGGACGGCGGCGCCTCATCGCTTGGCACAACGTCGTGCTGCGTAACGAGGCGGGAATGCCAATCGGTACCCTGAGTGCTGGAGAAGACATCACCCATAGGAAGGAGATGGAGCAAGAGCTCCTCAAGTTCCGGCTCGGCATCGAGAAGTCGAACGAGGTCGTCTTCTTGACGGATGTCAACGGCGACATTCTCTATGCGAACCCCGCCTTCGAGCGTGTGTATGGTTTCTCGCCCGAAGAGGTGCTGGGCCAAACACCGCGCATCTTGAAATCCGGTCTCATGCCGACCGAGACGTACACCGAGTTTTGGAAAGCTCTGTTGGCGAAGCAAGTAGTAAGCGGAGAGCTCGTCAACAAGACGAAGCACGGACGCATCGTGACCGTCGAAGGAACAGTGAGCCCGGTGCTCGGCGAAGACGGGGCGATCATTGGTTTTCTCGCCATTCAGCACGACGTCACGAAACGAAAAGACACCGAACGCGCGTTGCGCAGGTCGGAGGCGAGTTACCGACAGCTCATTGAGCACGCGACCTACGGGATCTACCGCTCGACGCCCGATGGAACGTTCCAGGCGGTCAATCCCGCCCTCGTGGCCATGCTGGGATACGACCGCGAAGAGGAGCTGCTCGCGCTCGACATGGCGCGCGATCTCTACGCCGATCCCAATGACCGGCAGCGGATGGTCAAGCAATACGAGGGACAGGAGCGCATTGAAGGTGTCGAGGTCGAGTGGAGACGTAAGGACGGTGAGATCGCCACGATCCGTCTAAGTGGCCGATCCATTGTGGATAACAGAGGGCAACTGCAGTTCTACGAGATGCTCGCGGAAGACGTCACTGAACGCCGCGCACTTGAGCAACAGCTACGGCACGCACAGAAGATGGAGGCTATTGGGCAACTCACGGCGGGCATTGCCCATGACTTCAACAACATCCTCACCACCATCATGGCGAATGCCGAGTTGGCGTTGACGGCTGTTCCCGCCGCCGACGTGCAGCTGCGGTCGGATATTGAAGAGGTCAAGGATGCATCGCAGCGCGGCGCGGACATGATCAGGAAGCTGATGGCGTTCGGCCGGCGAGAGCGTCTGGATCTCGAGTCACTCGACCTTGGCACAGTGGTCGCCGAGACTTCACAGACCCTGCGCCGCATCCTCCCCGAGAACATTGAGGTCGATGTGGCGATACAGGAGGGCGGCGGTTCGGTGGAAGCCAACCAAGGGGCGCTGGAGCAGGTGTTGCTCAACTTGGCGTCGAACGCCCGGGATGCAATGCCCAGCGGTGGCACGTTGAGTCTCAAAGTCGGAGAGTTCACGATCGACCACGACTACCGGCGCACGCATGGTTTCGGCAAGCCGGGTCAATACATGCTCCTCACGGTCAGCGACTCCGGCACAGGGATGGACGCCCGTACGCGGGCCAGGGTCTTCGAGCCATTCTTCACGACCAAGCCGTTGGGGCGCGGGACCGGACTCGGTCTCGCCATGGTCTATGGCCTCGTGAAACAACATGGTGGATTCATCGATGTCTACAGCGAAGTGGGGTTAGGGACCACCTTCCGTATCTTCTTCCCGCTCTCCGACTCGACGGTAGCGATAGAGACTGCCGCAGACGTGCCAGACATCCCCCGTGGTCATGAGACCTTGCTCGTGGTTGAGGACGAGGAAGGCATCCGGCGCTCCACACAGCGAATCCTCGAGCGCTATGGATATCGCGTGCTCGTCGCGCCCGACGGCCAAGAGGCGCTCGATTTCCTTCGCGACCATCGAGATGAAGTCGATCTGGTGATCACCGATGTGATCATGCCTCGTTTGGGCGGCATTCAGCTGTTCGAACAGACAAGAGAAGATGGTCACGTGACTCCATTTCTCTTCACGAGTGGGTACGCGGCGGGAGAAGTGATCGACCGGCCTTCGCTGGCTCCCGATGTGGCATTCCTTCGGAAACCGTGGACGGTAGCCGACCTCGTCTCTAAGGTGCGTGAGAACCTCGATCGGGTGGAAGGGTGATGACTGACCGATCCATTCCGGGCGCTCCGGGGCGGCGACCCTCGCCGCCAGGCATGCGGTACCAGCCGATTGGCGACGCACTGTTGTATGAGGAGAAGCCTCGTGAGCCACCTCGCATCTTGGCGGTCGATGACGAAGAAGGTAGCCGCCGAGTACTGCAGCGCGCCCTCTCGTCATTCGGCTACGAGGTGCTACTCGCCTGTGACGGTGACGACGCGCTTGGAAAGCTCGGACCCGACATCGATCTGATCGTGCTCGACGCATCGATGCCAACGGTCGATGGGTTCACCGTCGCCGAGCACATACGGGCAATGCCGGGCTACTTCGACCTTCCGATCATCATGGTGACCGGTCTGGATGCCAAAGCGAACCGGCTTCGAGCGCTCGAGGTTGGGGTCAACGATTTCATCACGAAGCCATTTGATCTCGCGGAGCTGCGCCTCCGATCGGGTTGGTTGCTCAAACTCAAAGAGGCGCACGACACGATCAAACGTCATCGTACAGAGCTCGAAGACACCGTGCGGAAACGCACGGCAGCACTTCAACAGGCGCTGGTCGAAGTCGAGAGCGCGCAGCAGCGGACCCATGAGGCGCATCTCGACACCATTCGTCGGCTCGTACTCGCCGCTGAGCACAAAGACCGCGCCACGGCCGCGCACATCGAGCGGATCGGTCTCTTTTGCGAGCTGTTGGCGGAACGCCTGCAGCTGCCGTCGGAGCAGACTGCCTTGATTCGGCACGGCAGTCAGATGCACGATGTCGGCAAGTTGGGCATCCCCGATCAGATCCTGCTCAAGCCAGGAGCCCTGGACAGCTCTGAGTGGGAGGTGATGAAGCAGCATGCCCGCATGGGGAGTCGGATTCTCAGCGGCTCACCGTCCGACATTCTGCGGGTGGGAGAATCGATCGCATTGACACACCACGAGCGCTGGGATGGCCAAGGCTACCCGCTTGGGCTCGCCGGTGAAGACATCCCGCTAGAGGGGCGCATATGCGCCGTCGCCGACGTGTTCGACGCCCTCACAACGGATCGACCGTATCGGCACGCGCTCCCCAATGCTGCCGTGTATGACATGATGAAAGCCGAGCGAGATCAGCATTTCGACCCACAGGTCCTGGACACGTTCCTCGGCTGTCGTGGGGAGATCGAGGCCATCCAGCGGGCCCATGGGATCACTGCAAATGGTTCTAGGGCCGCCGGAAGTCGAAAGCCGAACTGACCCCGACCACAAAGTGGTTCCCGGCCGGGAATGACCGGCCAGCAATGGGGAATCTGCCGCCAGCTTCCAACCAGAGGCGATGGAGCACGCGGACGGCCCCGGTCAGCTGTAGCGTGAAGATGCGCCGAGACGTCGACGTTTCGGATTCCCTCGACGACCCAATTGCTTCCGACGAACCCGTCCAAGGTAGTCTTGACGAGAGTCCCCGCAGTAGGATTTGCTCCGATCTCAGCGAGGAACACGTACTCGTTGCCCGGATCCTTCTGCGTGGTCTGGTTGGCAGTGCGGATGCGATAACCCAGCCATAGTTCAGCGTAGGCTGGAACAGGCCAAAAAGGAGTTAGCGGAAGATCCGCGTTTCGGGCTTGAACACGGCCCACGCGAACCAGAAGTGATTCCCGTGCGGGATCGGCTCGAGTCGCTCCCCGCTCAGCGGCCCGTCGATGGCCAACCCCAAGATGGTCCACAGGCTGCTCGTTTCGGTGTCCCGAAACGTCCCGTTGCCAACAGGTTCGAACCTCAGTGTGCGTGTACCCACGCGCTGGCTGAACACACCGCTCGATCCTACATCTCGACCCGCGGCGATCTCCCCGGCATCCACGGCGCTCGCCATACCGGGGACCCAAAGCACGACGATCGGGTGGCCAGCGAGCGTGTCGTTGATCACTCGCTTCCGTGACAGAACCGAGAAGGGGTACGCGGCGGTTGCGGGACCCTGCTGAACCGCGACGACGCGTTCCATGGCGGAGAGCCGGTCGTCTGCCTTGCCGCGGAAGAAGCGCCGTATGGGGCCCCCTTGGGGGTTGTCGTACCCGGCGTACGGGTTGCGTCCGTAAGACCGTTGATAGCCGGTGTCTCGAGAAAGCACACTCCCGTTGGGATATTGCTGCTTGAACGCCTTCCAACTCACGGTCGGCGCACTGACAAACGTCAACGCACGCCCGGCATACCGGCCTACGATTCCCTCGCCAGTCGCCTGCTGCCACCAGGTCTCTGTCTGCCGGTCGTACATCACGAGATCCGAGTGCCGCAGCCGTCCAGTCGTACCGAAATCGAGGACCTGTTCATCAAAACGGCGGTCGAAACCGAGTGCGGTGTTGCACAGCGGACAGTACGTGACCGCGACCGGAACGTCCCCGACTATGTCGTTCACGATCTCGTGCCACATGAGGATCTGCAATGGATAGGCCTTGGCAATCGTACCGACGGTCAGGATTACGATGGGCTCCCGATCGTCCAACCACTCATCCGCAATACGAACAGACACAAAGCGCGGGTGGTCGATGGCTGGAATACCGTCTTTGGGCGGGCCGCCGGAAACAATCTCGTCGAGTGGCACCGTGTGTTTCGAGAAATCCGTCTGCCAATCGTCGTTTGACTGCGCGGTCACGGCTCGGGTCACGACGCAAAGACAGGCAAGTGCCAGAGCGAGCCGCAATCTCAATGGTGCCACATGCACTCCTTGTCGAGAGCCGTTGGTGGACAAAGCAATGAACGGACTGACCACCGGCATGGTTCCTTGGGAGCACGATGGGGCGCGGTGGCTCCGCCTATTCGATCGGATCGACCATGCTGATCAGTGTGTATCCGGTCTTGATGGAAGGTGGGTTCATGGCAGTGAACACCAGCACCTCTCCTGACTCTTTGATGGCGAATAACGGAAGGGCGGATTCACCATACCGTGCACTGAAGGCGGCGAAGTCGAACTCCTCAGTCAACCGCGTGCGTTTGATGACAGCTCCCGTCTGGAAACGCCTCGAGAGGTACTGGTGGGTCGCGGATTTGTCGAAGAGAAAGCGGCCGCGGAGATGCTTCGGGATGCCCCGCTGGCGCTGTTCGCGCTCAGAGATCGCTGGTGGCAGCTGATACATCTGGGAGCGGTCGAAGACGTCGGAGAAATGCAGCGTCGCCAACGCGTTGACCTCGTCGTTGGGTGTGAGCGCAAGCAAGCGTCCGACCCCGTCCAATTCGAGCTCGATCTCTTCCAGCGCGCCTTCGGTCAACACATTCGCATAGAACGTTTTGAGTCCTCGCCGCCGACCGGCCATCACGTTTTCCCAGTTCGAATCGGCCATGATGACCTTGAGGCCCTGCTCGTTCAACAATGCCGCAATTTCCACCACCCATGGGGTCCCTCCGATGACGAGGAAGCCTTGGGGGTTTGGGGTGGCGACCCCGAGCGCGCGGGCCACGAGAGGTGCGAAGACTCCATAGATGGCCACGGTTCCCACGATGACCAAGAAGGTAAGGGGCACCAGGCGAGCAGCTTGGAGATAGCCCAACTCGACCAACTCAAGTGCGAACACTGATGCGACGGCGGCAGCGACAATGCCCCGCGGCGCGATGGATGCCAGGAATATTCGCTCGGGCCAAGTGAAATCGGAGCGCCACGTGGCGACCATGACCGTCGCTGGACGGACGACAAAGATCAGGCCGGCCAAAAACAGCAGGCTGCCCGGTCCCCAGTAGTCGGGGTCCTGAAGCGGTAGTCTGGCAGCGAGAATGACAAAGAGCGCGGAGATGAGGAGGACCCGAAGGTTCTCTTTGAATTCGACGATACGCTTGACGCTCACGAATTCTTGACTTGCCAGAGCCGAGCCCATCACCGTCACCGCAAGGAGCCCGGATTCTGACTGGAAGTGATCGGCGACCGAAAACGTGAATATGACGATCCCGAGCACCACCGGGTTGTGGAGGTAGTCCGGAATCCAGTACCGCTTGAGCAACAAGACGACCAGGGCAGCGCCGGCCAGCCCCAAGCTTCCGCCGATGAACACAGCGCTGAGCATGCCCCGGATCGCCACGCTCAGGCCGGCTTCGAACCCACCGGCCGCGATGGCTTCGAAGACCAGCACGCCCAGAATAGCCCCCACGGGATCGTTGACGATTCCTTCCCACTTGACCGCGGAGCCGACACGCGCGTTGGGCCGAATGTGGCGGAGCAACGGCACGATGACGGTGGGGCCAGTGACGATGAGGATCGCTCCGAACAGGATCGCGAGACTGAGGTCCAGGCGCAGCAGGAAATGCGCGGCGGTTGCCGACAGTATCCAAGTCGTGAGGGCGCCGGTCG
>JAOTWK010000006.1 GCA_029862935.1 Gemmatimonadota bacterium
CTCAACCGCAGCGGCACCGCCGCCGACTATCTGGACTACTCGGGCCGCAGCGACGTGCTGAGCGGCGGCGTCCGCATGATCCCCATCGAGACACCGAAGGGCACGTTTCGCGTCTGGACCAAGCGGATAGGTAACAATCCGACCATGAAGGTCCTGCTGCTGCACGGTGGACCGGGAGCCACACACGAGTACTTCGAGGCGTTCGACAGCTATCTCCCCGCCGCCGGCATCGAGTACTACTACTACGATCAACTGGGTTCGTATTACAGCGACCAACCCGACGAGTCGGATTTGTGGGAGATCCCGCGATTCGTCGACGAGGTCGAGCAGGTGCGGCAGGCACTCGGGCTCGACTCGGATAACTTCTACATCCTCGGACACTCCTGGGGCGGCATCCTCGCCATCGAGTACGCCCTCGAGCATCAAGAGCACCTCAAGGGACTCATTATCTCCAACATGATGGCGAGCATCCCGGCGTACAACGAGTACGCCGAGACGACGTTGATGCCGGCCATGGATCAGACGGCACTCGCGGAAATCAAGGGTTACGAGGCTGCTGAGGACTATGGCAATCCTCGTTACATGGAACTCCTGATGGAGAAGCACTACGTGAACCACGTGCTCCGGATGCCAGCTGCGGACTGGCCGGATCCCGTGAACCGCGCATTCAAGCACCTGAACCCCTCGATCTACGTGCCAATGCAAGGCCCCAGCGAGTTGGGAGCGAGCGGCAAGCTTCTCAACTGGGACCGGACCAACGACCTCGGACGGATCGAAGTTCCGACACTCACCATTGGTGCGACGTATGACACGATGGACCCCGCGCACATGGAGTGGATGGCGGGCGCCCTGCAACATGGGCGCTACCTCCATTGCCCAAACGGGAGCCACATGGCGCCGTACGACGATCAGGTGACGTACTTCGAGGGCGTGATCGAGTTCATTCACGACGTCGACGACGGAACGTTTTAGCAGTCCCGAATCGGCAGAGACCAGGCTGAACAGGCAGAAATGAGATACGCGCTCTCGTTGGGTTGCGTCGCGCTCGCACTCGCGTGTGGCGGCGTACCGCCGGTTGGGAAGTGCGACGCCATCATCCTGGACATGCCACACGGCGAGTGGCGCATTCACGTGCATCCGGACGGCTCGGGCCTCTACGCCTACGGAGCTCTCCCGCAGCTGGGTCGCATCGAGCCCGGAACCTTCGATTTCGCGGAGATGCACGCGCAGCTCGCGGACAGGGTCACGGCGGAACGCCAACTCACCGGAGCGCCTGAGGGAACGGTGCATTTCTGTGTTGGCGGTCCAACCTGCGATCCCCTCTGGTACTTCTACGATCCCGAGTTCGCCGACAGTCTATTCGATCTCGCGTGGGCGCACCGGAGCGCACCGTCAAACGAGCTGGAACAGCAGGACTTTGAGGGCATCAATCGCATATGGGCTGAGAGACAGCCGGACTGAGGGAAGCAAACAGCCTGCCTGACTACCTGGTGACCATCCGGGTGACGGTGACGCAAGTCGTTTTTCCCCTAATATTTACAGGCGTGTTACACCCCATGCCTTGACCTGACAGCCCAATCGAGGCATATTGGTAACCATATGGTTACCAATAGTTCGCATCTCGACTTGACGTTCGGGGCCCTCGCCGATCCGATCCGCCGAGCGATCCTCGCTCGTCTTGCAGTTGGAGCCACCACTGTCGGCGAGTTGGCCCAGCCATTCGAGATCTCCCGGCCAGCGATCTCCAAGCACTTGCGCGTCCTGGAGCGCGCCGGCCTGGTGCAACGTACTCGTGACGGTCGCGTGAGCCGCTGCCGCCTCGACGCCTCGCCCATGCGTGACGCCGCCGAATGGGTTGATCGTTACCGGACATTCTGGGAACAGCAACTCGCTGCTCTCTCCAAGTACCTGGAAGAGGAACAGACAGCACCACCTGATACAGCCGAGGAGAACCCATCATGAGCACACAAACCGACACTTCGCTCCGCATCACCCGCATCATCAAGGCCGACCGAGAGCGCGTATTCCGGGCGTGGACCGACCCCAAGGACATGAAGCAATGGTCGTGTCCGGAGAGCGCCGTGGTCGACCAGGTCGACGTAGACCTCAGGGTCGGCGGACGGTACCGCATCCGCATGAAGGGTGAACAGGAGGTGTGGACCGCGGTGGGCGAGTACAGAACCGTCGACCCCCCCAAGAAACTCGTGTACAGCTGGGACTGGGAAGAGAAGAAACATCAGGTGGGGGAAACGCTCGTGACCGTGGAGCTCAATGACCTGGGCGGGTCGACGGAGGTCGTACTCACCCATGAGCGGTTCCCCAGCGCGGAAGCGACGAAGAGCCACACCGAGGGGTGGACCAGTTGTCTCAACCGACTGGAATCACTGTTCGCCTGACCACGCCGCCTGCCCAACACGCCCGACCGTTACCGATCCGGTAGCGCCGCGGTAACGGTCGGTCTCTCGAGCTCAAGATACGCCCGTCTCGCGCGCGGCCTAACTGCCCAAACGTCAAGGGAATACGGCCGTTCCCGAACCCTGCCAACAGCCTAAAGAAATGGACCAAATCTTGCCATTTCCTAGGACAATTGTTGGGCTTTGTCATGTGGGATCGGGAGAGGTGTGTGGAGCTTGATGAAGAAGATCCAAACCGGTATCCAGCCCTTCGACGAGCGCGCCGGCGGCCTCAGGGCCGGCGGGGTGTACGTCATTGCTGGCGCGCCAGGGAGCGGGAAGCTTGCCGCAGTGCTCCAGTTCCTTCACACCGGTCTCGAGGCAGGCGAGCGGGTGGCACTGCTCACGAGCATGGCACCCGATCAGGTCTTCGAGCAAGCTCAGCACCTGGGCTTCGACTTCGAGGGCGCGTGGACCGAGGGACAGCTCCGGGTTCTCGGGTTCGCGGCGGAGTTCGATCGTCTCCTGCTGAGCGCCGCCGAACCTGCGCGAGTCTTCAACGAGCTGGGCGAGCTCGCGGGTCACGATGTGGCGCGTCTGGGCGTGGACCCCGGGAAGCCCCTCTGGGAGACGCGAGCGGGCACATCGCTGAGCAGCCGCTTTCTCGAATGGGGCAAGTCATTTGAGGCCACGATCTTGGTGACTGTCGCGAGTGACCTTGAAGACACGCTCTCCCCAGCAACCGAGTGGGTGCTGCAGAGTGCGGCCGGCGTTCTGAAGATCGACCGTCTTCCCAACGGCCTGCGCCAGCTCTGGGTCCGCCGCATCAGTCCTCCCATCGATCACCAGGGACCTGTCACGCTGGCATTGGTGCCCGGAAAGGGCTATTGCGAGCCAATCGGCCGCTTCGATCGGCGTCGCACCGACACGCCGATCGGGAGTGAGCGTCGCTTGTTGCTTCTCAGGCTGTCCGACACCGTTCCCGCCGAGCTGCTAGGCTGGGCTCGCAACCGCTATGACGCCATCGAACTGGAGGAGCCGTTACGAGTTGTCTCGCGATTGCAGGACGGGGAGGAGTTCGGCGTCGTATTGGTCTATCTGGATCGCGAACACAGCCGCGAAGCTGCCGAGGCGTGCCGCGCGATTCGCCCGCTCACCGGCGCACCGATCATCTTGGCCACAGACGATCGCCTCCGTGCGACTGATCGCACACTCGCACTCGATGCCGGCGCAAACGATTTCTTGAGCGACAACTTCAGTTTGGTGGAGCTCGTCTCCCGCATCGAGCGCGCCATGCAAGCAGCGAGCGGCCAGCCTCAATCGCGACGCGCGGAAGACGAACCGGCTGCGGCGCCACCTCAAGCCATGGTCGAGGCAGAGGAATTCGCGCGTCAGATCGATGAGCGTCTCATCGACTCGAATGCCCTGCCCTTTGCCTTGATCCAGTTCCGTTGCAGCGGACCGGTGATTCGCAAGCTGGGCGAGGTGTTGGTCGATCAGATCCGCGACGCAGGTGACTGCGTAGGAAAGACCCCCGATGGCTTTGGCGTTGTGCTGCAAGGAGCTCGGCCACGACAGGCTGACGGGTACCTGGCGCGGGTACGAGATGCGCTGTCACAGATCAAGGGTGGCCCTGCTGACTTCGAGGTCACCGTGATTTCGAGCGCCACGGACCGCGAAGCGATCAGCAAGGCGGTCCGAGTCGCCGCGGCGTAGACGGCCGAGGCCCTTGTTCGGGCACCGTCCAAGCGCATAGCCGATGCCGTACGTTCCCAAGCGAACGCGATCTCGGATCCCCTACTGGGTCCGGTTCTCACTCACCATCGTGGCGCTCGCGCTCTTCACGTCAGCATTCGTGTTGGTCGTATTGCCGCAACGGTTCGTGCTCCAAGCCGGACTCATCGAGTCCGGCATCACATTTCCCACCAGCACGCCGCCGTTTCTCACGCCTCCGCGGCCGCGGATCGTCCAGCCGCGCCCGCCAACGCCGCCGCCGATCCAACCCGGACCGGCCGAGCAATTCTGGAACGCGATCCTGCCGTTGCTACGCGCGGGGAAGCTGGAAAAGGCAGTCCCGCAGTTCCGTCTCTATCTCGCTTCGTACCCCGACGATCACGACATCTCGCGCGAGCTCGCGGTCGTCCTGACCCGGCTTGGCCGATTTGACGAAGCAGAACGGATCTATCGACGTCTGCGTTCAGCTTCCGGTGATCCAAAGCTCACTCTGCAACTTGCGCGGCTTCTGCGCGACCGCGGTGATCTTGAAGGATCGCTTGGCCTCTATCGCGTACTCCTCGATGCGCAGCCCGATGACGACGGCCTGCTCCGCGAGTACGCGCAAGTGCTCACGTGGGCTGAGCAGTACAGTGGCGCTGCCGAGGTGTATCGCCGTTTGCTGGAGCGCGAACCGACAGCGCACGAGCTCCGCTTATCGCTCGCCAAGGTACTCTACTGGGACGGACAGCAGCCCGAAGCGTTGGCTGCTCTGGATGCGATTCCGCCGGAGGGTGCAAACGCAGCGGCGGCAGCTCTGCTTCGCACGACACTCGAGAACGAGCTAGCCGAAGATACGCCGCCGGAAACGCCCCTCGACCGAGCACGACGAGCCGTGGTGGCAGGAGAGCTCGACGAGGCCAATCGGCTCTACCAATTGCTTTTGGAACTGGACCCTGGCGACGCCGACCTGTGGCGCGAGTGGGCCGACTTCCTCCAATACCAGAAGGAAGATCTTTCTGCGGCACGTGATGCTTTGACACGCCTCGCGACGCTACGCGATCTCACATGGGACGAGCGCTACCGGCTCGCCCAGCTTCACGCATGGACCGGCGACGAGCCCGGAGCACGCTCGATGCTGGTGAGACTCCTGCAGGAGGACTCGGTGCGAGCTGAGGGGTGGACGCTGTTAGGTGATCTCTACCGCTTCGACAACGCGCGCATTCAAGCGCACCGTGCATATCGATCCGCTCTACGCCTCGATCCGCAGAGCACGCGAGCGCTCGAAGGACAACGGGAGCTCGAGCGGCAAACGGCAGAACTAATCGGTACACGAGAACGTCGGAGCGTCGGCCCCGAGATGTTGTACTTCCGCGACTCTGACGACTTCGAACGCTGGGACCTCGGCGTGCGCGCGAGCTTTCTCTGGGGCAACGCCGTGGTGGTGACCCGGGCGGGCTACCGCACACTCGATGGGATCGGCTTGGCAGGAACAGCTGGCAGTGAGAGGGGACCGTACTTCGAGCTGCAACTCGCCAAGTGGTGGAGACTCGGCACCATACGGACATCCGTGACGGCAGGCGTCGAGCAACTCGATGCCGTCGGCACCGAACCCACGTTCGGCGTCCGAGTTGCCGTGCCAGACGCCGGCGGCACCACCGTTGAAGTTGCATACGACCACGGCCCCGCGTTCCATCGGACCGTGACACTCGAGAGCGTGTTGGGCTCGATCCGCTCGGACCATCTCCAGACGTCGGTTTACCGACACCTCGGGACGGCATGGAGCCTCGCAGGACAGGGTGCAGTGACCTCCTTGAGGGGAAGCGGGACGGACAATTGGCGCGTCAGTGGATTTCTGACGCTGCGCCGCCAAATCGCTATGCCGCTCAGCCTTGCGCTCACGTCACAGTTCCTCGCATTTGCGTCGCCGGCGCCGATAGTTGAGAGTCGCCGACTCTACTGGGATCCGCAGGCGTTTTGGGCTGGCGGTCTGCAGTTCGAGGCACGCTCCCGCTCACCCGATGGCTGGGACCTCTACGGACGGGTCACACCAGGCCTCGGATTGGTACGGGAGCGGCTGGCCACGGGGTTCGAGCTGGTTCCGCAGCTCGCTACCGAAGCTGGAGCGGCGTACGACAGCCGACGGTTCGCGTTTTCCGCCGGCCTCGGGTACCTGCGTGGCCGAGAAGGACGGTACAACTCGTTCGGTGCGAACGCGAGTCTGGGGGTCAAGTACTAGCATGGCGACGCGACGCCGCGCTCTGATTTCGATTCTTCTGACGGTCGTCGTCGTCGGGGGGACAGTCGGGCTCACGCTGTGGGCGCTCAACTCCCCGCTCTCCGTGCAGCGGTTGCTGGTTCGGCTAGTGGTCATCAGCCTCATCATCTTCCTAGCAGTTCTGTTTGCACGGTACTTCTCCCTTCTGTGGTTTGCCTTTCTACAGCTGCTCGAGAAGACAATGCACCCGCACGATCACAACGCGCCGCTTCCCCCGGTCTCGATCATCGTGCCGGCGTACAACGAAGGCGCCGTGCTCGAATCTGCGATCGACGCGCTGCTGCGAATCGATTACCCGACCTTCGAGATCATTGTCGTGGACGACGGCTCGAGCGACAACACGGTCACCGTCGCGCGCCGGTGGGAGGGATTTCACGGCGATGTCGAGATACGGGTCTTCCGCAAAGAGAACGGCGGCAAGGCAACGGCGCTCAACACCGGAATCGCTCAGGCGCGCTACGCGTTCGTTCTTTGCATGGACGCGGATTCCGCCATCGCGCCGGACAGTCTGCGCGAAGCCATTCCCCACTTCCAGGACGAGTCGGTCGGCGCCGTCGCCGGCAACGTGAAGGTCCTCAATCGGGAGAATCTGCTCACCCGTCTCCAGGCGCTCGAATACATCGAGGGGTTGAACCTCCCCCGGCGCGCTCAAGGCTTCATTGCGGCAGTCAATATCGTACCTGGACCAGTGGGGCTGTTTCGCATGGAAGCACTCCAAGAAGTCGGGGGCTATGACAACGATACGTTTGCGGAGGATGCAGACCTCACCCTCAAGCTGATCACTGCAGGTTGGAAGATCGTCTACGAGGAGAACGCTGTTGCCTGGACGCAGGCACCGAGGAAGGTGTTGGATCTGATTCAACAGCGTTACCGCTGGACGCGGGGTATCCTGCAGGCAATCAGGAAACGCAAACGGATGCTGCTCGAGCCGTTTCCCGACTTTCCACTGTGGCTGTCCGGTATGGAAATGGCGTTCGAGGGCATCTTGTGGCCGGTGTTGAATGTGTACGGTCACCTGTTCTTTGCACTGGTAGCCCTCTTGTATGGCATGGGCGAGTTACTGCTGTACTGGTGGATCTTGCTCACATTGCTCGATCTGGTGGCTGCGCTCATCACCGTGTCCATGGAAGAGGAATCGCTTTCTCTCGTTCCCCTAGCCGTCATCTATCGATTCTTCTTCATTCTGTTTCTCGATGTGACCAAGACGTTTGCCGCCATCGAGGAAGCGTTCAAGTTGGGAATGGAATGGGGTAAACTCCGCCGCATCACCTATCGTGAGGAGGGTGAAGTCGGTGCATAACGCAACTACCGGAAGAGGTGGATCGCCATGGGTGTGATCGATCTGCTCGTAACCATCATCGTCGTGACGATTCTCGTGACGATTGCGCTGGGTGTGATGACCTACATCGCCTACAAACTCCGGCTGTCGCGGCGCCCCGCGTCGGTCGACGAGAACGCCTCGGGCACGCGGTATTTCGTGCTCCACGAGCCACCAGTTGCTGCTGCGCCGTCGAGCGAGGGTCATGTCGCCTAAGCGCGATCCGGTTCCGCGCGCGCGCACTGCCATTTCCTGGCTCAGAGGTTGTCTGCTGCTGGGCGTACTGTTCGGCGGTGTCGTGACGGCTGGAGTCGTACTCTGGCAAGATCTAGATATTCAGCGCCTGACCCGGAGTGCGACACTCGCTGAGCCCATCACGGTTCCAGCTGCGTTGCCGCCAGCCAAGCCGGCCGTCACGAGCCATGCCTACGCCGCGGCACTCTATTACTCACATGCCAGTGCTGGGTATTTCCCCGACTCGTCGTATTACCCAGACCACATCGATCGTTGGGAGGCTCTGGCCGCATCGACCGGCGCCCGCGTGTCCCGCGTCTCCAGTCCGGCACAGGTCGCCGCGCTCGACGCCAGTACCGTGATCATCGTCCCAACCGCTGTGTGCCTCGGCGCTCGCGAGCTCGAGGTGCTGCGTGCACACACCGAGCGAGGTGGTGGGCTCGTCATTACGTGGGCAAGCGGAGCCCGCGATCTCACCTGTACGTGGCGCGGTTGGAGTGCAGTTGCGAATCTCATCGGCAGCCGCGAGGTGCGCGAGGTCGACCCGCGCGCCGGCCTCTATCTCACGATTCCAGCTGACTTGCCGCTCTCGCCGGGGTTCGACCCTGGTACGAGGTTGGAGTTGCGGTTCGAGTCGCAGCTCGCAGCCGACGCGCACGGCAGCCGCGTCTACTGGTCGGACTGGGCGCTCAACGTGGCTCCGGTTGCCGGCACGGACCGCATCAACGCAGCGGCACTCGCCAATGTTACGGAGGCCGGTGGACGGATCGTGTGGTTTGGCTTCCGCCTCGGGCAAGGAGCACGACCCGAGGACGAGCACCGGGTTGACCTGCTCACCGCGAACGGCCTGCGATGGGCGGCCAGCCTGCCAACGGCAGAGATTCTCCCTTGGCCGGGCGGTGCTCGCGCGGCACTTCTCCTTGCCCAGGACGTGGAGTCCCAGTTCCCCAATGCTGCGGCCCTTGCGGCACTAGCGAGGCGCAAATCGGTTCCTGTGACCTTCTTTGTCGTCTCGCAGCTGGCGCTCGACTATCCAGAGCTCGCCGATTCTCTCACAGCGGTCGGCGAGGTCGGCAGTCAGACATCCGATCACTCCGTACTATCGGGGCTGTCCTACGCCGATCAGCACACCCGGCTGAGCCGCAGTTGGGCCGAGCTACGCGGTTGGACGGGTGACACCACGTCCGGACTCCATCCTCCCGAGGAACGGTTCGACGCGAATACCCTCCGCGCGTGGCGGGAAGCGGGCGGATCTTACCTCGTCGCCGTCAACGAAGCGCGCACTGGTAGTCCGGAAGTGTTTGAGGCCGCGGGAGGGGAGATCGTGTTGCTCCCCAGGATCATCAAGGACGACTACAACGTGTTCGTGCAGGAGAGTGCAATGCGGTCCCGGCGACTCGCTGAGGCCTACCTCCAGGGGTTGGAGAAAGCGGGATCGCTGGGTGGCCTCGCCGTCGTGTCCGTGCGAAGTCAGGTAGGAGGCCAGCCCGGACGGATCGGCGTGATCGGCGAGGTCGTCGACAGCGCCCGTGCGAGCGGAGACTGGTGGATTGCAGTGGGCCGCGACATCTCGTCGTGGTGGTCCGCCCGACGACGCACGACCATCGAGTTCGTCGAGACCACCGACAATCGCATCGCGTTCGAGGTCACGGCACCACCAGACGCTCTACTGTCAGGCGCCTGGGTTCACCTGTTGCTCCCAGAGAGCTCCACCATCTGGTCACCCGCCGTCGACGGCAACCTCGCAGCATATGCCGAGACATTACTGGGAGTGCGGATTGCACTCCCAGACCTCGCGCCCGGTGCCCGCGTTACCGTCACACTTCGCAAAGAAGCCTGATCTCAGCCGACTGATCGCGCCAGCCAGCTGCAGCGGTTGACCGCGCACGCAAGGTCATCGTTGCAGCACCGCTTGTCTCTCGCTCTGCCCGCCGATTCGATAGCAAGTTGCGAGCAGGCAGCCAACCGTCACTGTTCTCTAGGAGGAACCCCAAGCCACGGCTGCCTGACCTTGCAGTCTGCGTGACAGAGCGCTAGTAGTAGCGGTTCGATCCCGAATCGTCCGGTCGAACCCCACATCTCTGGAGGTGACAATGGTCTCGCTCACATCACTGTGGCTGCCAATTCTGCTGTCAGCCGTGTTTGTGTTCGTCGTGAGCTCCCTCATTCACATGCTCCTTCCCTACCATCAAAACGACTTCGACAAGCTGCCCGCTGAAGACGACGTGATGAACGCTCTGCGCAAGTTCAACATCCCACCGGGCGACTACGTCATGCCCCGGCCTGCGAATTCGAAAGAGAGAGGCTCCCCGGAGTTCGTCGAGAAGATGAACAAGGGACCCATCGCCTTCATGACCGTATACCCCGGCGGTCCACCCGCTATGGGACAGAGTCTGGTGTTGTGGTTTGTCTATAGCATCGTGATCAGCATCTTTGCGGGGTACATCGCGAGCCGGGCCGTCGCAGCCGGTGGTGACTACCTGGCGGTATTCCGCTTTGCTGGTGCCGTCGCGTTTGCCGGATACGGCCTGGCACTGCTGCAGAACTCGATCTGGTACAAGCGCAAATGGAGCACGACCCTCAAATCCGTGTTCGACGGTCTCATCTACGCTCTGCTCACGGCCGGAACCTTTGGGTGGCTGTGGCCGGCTTGAGCTGAACCCTCGCGACGTTGCATGCGCGGGCGCCGTCGTCCGACAACGATCATTCCACTGGAGCGCCACGGCTCGACCCAGGCTCATTCGTGGATTCTGGCAGCAGTGGCGCTCTGCTGGGTCGCCTGCCTAGGCGATTCCACCGACCCTACAGTTCGGCTCGAAGATCTCAGCGCGCCTGACACGAATACCGCGGTGGTGGTATTCGATCGCACCATGATGACTAGCTCGCTCCAATATGAATCGAGTAGGGAGTATGTCTTTTCGGTCCGTACGGACCGCACGCCTCACACATTACTTGCCGAGCACGTGGTCGGATTCGACACGACACATGTCGGCTTCGTGATCGCCGAACTGTACGAGATTGGGCCCGTAGCAACCGACGGAAATCTCGTGCGATTCTTCTGGAGTGATGTTGAGGGTCGGCTATGGGAGCCTGAGATGCCCTGCACATTGGATGTCACGAGCGCCTACGTCTTCGGCACACCGTCGACCCAAGCAGTTCAAACCTCGTGCTTGGTACGATCGCCGTCTGGTGAGTCCGTCACCGCACTGGTAAAGGCGACGCGGTTCGCAACACTTGGCGGCTGAGTCGATCACTACGTACCCCGACACGCGGGCCCAGGAGGGCAAATGCGCCGAGTGAAGTTGTTGGTGGCAACGAGCCTCGACGGGTACATCGCCGGGCCGAACGAGGATGTGGATTGGCTCTTCATGGACCAGGACTACGGCATGTCCGAGTTCTACCGCTCCATCGATACCACGTTGCTCGGACGGAAGACCTTCGAATTTGGGGAGCGACACGGCCAAGTCGGCTACGAGGGCATGCACAATTACGTATTCTCACGGACCCCGCGCCCGAGCGAGCATGCACACGTCCAGTGGGTTACGGAGGACCCGGCTACATGTGTCGCCACGCTGCGGCAGCAATCGGGTAAGGACATTTGGCTGGTAGGCGGAGGCGAGTTGTTCAGTCACCTCGCGCGACGACAACAGGTGGATGACATCAGCATTGCTGTTCATCCGATCATTTTGGGTGAAGGAATCTCACTGTATCAGGGAATTCAAGAACACATTGGGCTCACACTGACCGGCATCGATCGATACGACTCGGGGTTGGTGACGCTGCACTACCGTGTGGAGCATGAGCGATGACGAAGCCCGTGGTCCGAGCGTTCACGGCCTTGCGGGCGGCGCTCTATGCGAGCGTCTTCATTTTCGGCTGGGGCTGGCTTGGCTTCGCGGTGCGCCCCTTGGACGTTTCGCTCGGCGGCCCGCTGCCGGGTTGGCTGCCACCGGTCGGCGCAGCGCTCTTCGTGGTCAGCGCGAGTCTGGCTCTATCGTGCGTCGTGCTCTTTGTCTCTCGCGGCAAGGGTACACCGGCCCCGTTTGACGCACCACGTGAATTCGTCGCGCAAGGCCCGTACCGTTGGACACGCAACCCGATGTACGTGGGAGGATTCGGGATGCTACTGGGTCTCGCCTTTGTGCTCAGATCACCAGCCGTCCTGCTCCTCGTGGCCGCTGCAGCAGCCGTGATCCACCTCTTCGTGGTGGTCTACGAGGAGCCGACGCTCAAGCGACAGTTCGGTCAAGCCTATGAAGAGTACACGCGGCGCGTGAACCGATGGCTGCCCCGGCGCCCTCTCAGAGCAGCACGATACTGATTGCCTCGCGAGTCACGCACACCGTCTTGACATATAGATATTGCAATATTTATATTACCACTATGCCGGCATACGATTACACCTGCCAGGACTGCGGCGAATCCTTCGAGATCCGCATGTCGATGTCTGCCTATTCGGAGGGTGCGACGCCAACCTGCACTGCATGCGGCTCGAACCTCGTCGAGCGCGCCTTCGTCGCAGTGAATGTGCTCACGGGATCGCGCGGCGCTAGCTCTACCGACGCAGGGTGCAGTTCCGGCGGGTTTACCTGAGCGGCGTGACTCACCGCGCCCAGGTCTGGGTGGACGATCACGGAAATCATTACAGCGGGCCGGCTCTACACCGGCCCGCTTCTTTTCAAATGCATGGCCCTATGGCCCAAATTCCGCTCAGAACGGCCTTGCACAGCCCAGCGTCCACGGTCACTTTGCGGCAGCCTGGCGCGCCAACGTGGAACACCATCGGATCACCGAGTGGCGGTGTACGGCGACAACGCGCCACTCCGAACACGCCGAGCCGCCGACGCACAACGGGCACAGCCTCGAGCCGACAACCGACCGGAGAGTGGCATGTGTAGAAACATCAAGACGCTGTTCAACTTCGACCCGCCGGCGACCGACGACGAGATCCGTGCCGCGTCACTGCAGTTCGTCCGCAAGCTGAGCGGGTTTACAAAACCATCCAAGGTCAATGAGGCCGCCTTTGAGCGTGCCGTGATCGAGACGTCTCGCGTCACTCGGAGGTTCTTGGACTCGCTCACCACCACATCGGCCCCACGCAACCGCGAAGTCGAAGCGGCAAAGGCAAAGGCGCGTGCAGTGAAACGCTTCGGAGTGCGCTCATGAAGCCCGATCAGATTGCTGACCTCGAGCGGTTGCTCGAGACGCAGCGAATTCTTGCGCTGTCCGTGCTGGTCGACACCCAACCGTACGTCGGCCTGTTGCCATACGCGCTCACTCCCGACCGAAACACGGCTCTCGTACACGCCTCCGGTCTCGCGCGTCACACGCGCGGGCTCCAACAGGGTGCTCCGTTCAGCGTGCTCATTCATCGACCGGACCAACCCGACGGCGATCCACTGCAAATCGAGCGCGTCATGTTGCAGGGATCCGTCGAGGTGCTACCGAAGAGCTCTCCAGAGTATCAACGAGCCCGTCGCTCGTACGTCGAGCGGTTTCCGTCGAGCGAGCAGACGTTCATGCTTGGCGATTTCAACTTGTACGCGCTGCGCTTCGAGAGCGGTCGCTACGTGAGTGGGTTTGCGAAGGCGGTCAACGTAACCGCGAGAGACCTGGCCCGCCTGGCCTCGAATGATCTCGCGTAGTACGAGGATCCGCTGATGCTGATCGATCTCGGCGTTGCCGTTGCCCTGTGGCTCGGTGGATTCCTGGTATTCGGACGGTTTATCGCCCCGCGCTGGAAGCTCGGCGGCAAGTTGGTGTTTTATCTCGCCGCAACTGCGCTGCTGTCGGCGTGGGTTGGGCACTGGTCACTTGTCTGGGTCCTCGGCCACCCCGCACTGGGGATTGGGGGCCACATCTGGTGGTGCCGCACGCACGACATCAACTGGCTCACATGCCAACCGCGCGACCGGTACCTGGCACTTCGGCCGTGGGCCACAAAGGACGGCTTCGAGTCGCAGGGAAGTGCATGAAGCTCTTCGCGATTCCACAGCCGGGCGTTCTGGGTGTAATCTCAATCCTCCTCGGCATGTCCGTACCCGCCTGCACGTACGGTCCGCCGGAACTCCAGATCACCATCGCCAACCACGTCGCGAGACGCACCGACCAGCAGTTCGCATTCGCCGTGCGGTTCACTTGGGTTCGACGGCCCACGGGTCTGTCGACGTTTCCCGATGGCGGTCGGTGGCGCACGCTCAACGAGGCCGGAGCAGTGTATATCTGTGACACACTGTCGCTCGACGTGAAGCGCCTCTGGCACGCAGACCGGCCAGCTGAGATCCGATCGGCATTCGAACCGTGGATGGGCCCGTGGACTGAAGACGGAGTCTACTTCAGCCTGCGTGGATACCGGCGACCAGGGCCTGATCGGTCGACGCTGGTCCGACATGATTACCTCATCGACTCCGCGGGTCGTGCCAACGCCGTGGCAGACGAGCCTCCACGCAAGCCGGCAACATCTCAACCCCAGACTTGTGCATCCCGCGTGCTCGAATTGGCGCGAGAGGAACACCTGTCCGTCATCGGGGCACCAGAGACATGACCGTTACGCGCTGTGATGTTCGTGGACGTTGAGAACATTCACGCACGGATCTTCTTGGCGTTGCCTGCAGAGGTTGGGAGCCTCATCGACCAGCTCGCATCATCCAACGATCGGCTCTGGCCCAATGAGCGTTGGCCCGCAATGCGGTTTGACACACCGCTTGGCGTGGGCGCAGCCGGCGGGCATGGCCCCATCAAGTACTGCATCGAGACATACGATCCCGGCAGGCGCATCGTCTTCCGGTTCACCAGCCCGAAGGGGTTTGATGGCACTCACGGGTTCGAGATCCTCTCTGCCGGTCAAGGTACTCGACTACGACATTTCGTTCGTATGCGCTTACGCGGAACTGCCAGAGTAACCTGGCCAATGGCATTTCGACCGCTGCATGAAGCCCTAATCGAGGACGCGCTCGATAAGGCCGAGAGCTCCCTCGGGTTCACGCCGGCTCCGCGCCGCTGGCCGCTCACGGCGCGACTCCTCCGCAGAGCCCTCCGTCGGGTTCAGTCGTGACTTTCGGCCCCACCCACGGCATGTTTCACGTCAGGAACTGGCGGACCGAGGTGGCATCGATGAACCTGCGACACTGGATCCTGATCGTTCCCATCTGCCTGATTGCTTGTGGGGAAGAGGCACCAGATGCCGGTGCCGACGTCACGGCCATTCAGGTGTTCCTCGACAATGCGACGACCATAAACAACGCCGGCGACATCATGGGATGGGTCGACCTCTTTGCCGATGACGTGGTCTACATGCCGGATGGCCAGCCACCAATCACAACGCGTGAGGCACTCGAGGGTGCTGCCGTCTCTCACTTCAGCCGGTACCAGCCCAACATCCGGATCACTGCCGACGAGATCGAGATCGTTGGTGACTGGGCGTTCGCCCGAACCACCGTTACCGGGACGCTCACGCCGCACCGTAACCGCAATCCCCTGACCATCGATCGGAAAGAGATTGCCATCTTCCGCCGACAGGCCGATGGGCGTTGGAAGCTGGCACGCCTGATCGGAAACAGCAGTAGGTAGAAGATGCTCCTGACGAGCGCCGCAAACCGCCCAGGGCTCCGTGTGACCGCCACAGCAGTAGCACTTCTGCTGGCGGGTGCCGTTGGATGCGATCGCAATGCCCCCGCCATCCAACACGCCTCTGCGAGCATCCTCACGGTGGCACAACTACCTCCCGACAGTCTCGTGGCCACTCCCATCACCGTCAGCTTGGATCTTCGTCTGAAGCGCTCCTTCGACTACACGGAGTACTACGGCGTGCTTCACTCACAGCGTGAGTTGAACGCCTTGTGGAAGCAGCTCGTGACAGTGGACGACGCGAGCGATCTCGGAGTGCCGTTTCTCGGTGGCAATGTGCCTGAGCCGCCAACGGTCGACTTCACCGTGGCCTCGGTGCTCTGGTTTGCGGATCGCGGTGCCAAGGCCAGCTTCGTTGCCTCCCTCGAGCTCCAGCCGGTCCCGCCTGATACCGTCAAGGTGATAGTCACCGCATTTCACTCCGATTTCGGCTCGAGAGGACTCAATCTGTGGTCCATGCCGCGGTTCGATGGGTCCGTTATCTTCGAAGTGAGACACGAATATGAAGAACGCTCCCCATAAAGACCTTCAGGTTCTCCCCGGTGTGGGCCCGAGCATTGCTCGAGATCTGGCGGATCTCGGGTACGCGCGTCCAGACGATCTACGCGGCGAAGATCCGCAAGAGATGTACGATCGCCTTTGCACGATGCGAGGATCGCATATCGACCGCTGTGTGCTGTACGTATTCCGCTGCGCCGTGTACGCCGCGCAGACGGATCGACCTGAGCCCGATCTGCTCAAGTGGTGGAGTTGGAAGCACCCCGCGAACCAGGCACCGCACCGGTGACCGACACACGCTCCTGCCCGACCGAGCGTCCGTCTATCGTGCCTCGTGCGCTGACGCTAGCCATGGCCTTCGCTTTCGCATTGGCGGTCGTCCAGTGCTCTCAGCGGACACAGCAGCAAAAAGACGTCGAGGACCTCGACGATTGCGTCCGCAGCTTCTGTGGGTGCTGGACCGACGCGACGCTGGATTATCAGGCAACGGTGGTCGACAGCCGCGGTGAGCCGATCGCTGGAGCGGAGCTCACCTGTATGGGTGAGGACACATCGATCGCACGCTCCGATGCCACAGGCCGCGCCACGTTCACGATCAAAACGGAAGACAGTCCGGGATGCGGGTTGGCTCGATGTGGCAACCTCATCTTCAAGGACTTTGCAGGTCGGATCACCGAGGTGACGACCACTGGAACGAATGGTGACACGGTCGTGCTTGGACGTGCGACGGATCAATCACCTTGAGCTGTACCTAGACATATGGCCGTAATCAGCCTCCTCTTCGTATTCCTGCTTCAGATCGGGCTCCCGCTCGCCGTTATCGCCGGCGGCATTTGGCTTTTTGCACGCACGGATGCCGGAAGAACGGTCCTCGATCGACTGAGGGGTTCCTCGCACAGTGAGCTCGCGCTGCGCGATCTCGCCGACGACATCACCCATCTGCGAGAAGACGTGATGGATATCCAGGAGCGCTTAGATTTCACCGACCGCGTACTCGGCCAGTTGCGCCAAGAGCTACCCCTTCCGACGCCGCCGGCAACCGAGGAGCCTCCAAGAGGATAGCGCAATCTGATCACCACTCCCCCCACGACCGACGAAGAACTCGAAGAACGTCTTTCGCGACCAACCTCCGACGACGTTGCGTCCATGGCTCAACTCGAAGGGGACGTCATGGTGCTCGGTGCCGGGGGGAAGATGGGCCCCAGCCTCGTGCAGCTGGCCCGCCGCGCAAGTGATGACGCGGGAACCGCACGGCGCGTGATTGCCGTGTCGCGCTTCAAGAGCCCCGGCCTCGTTCAGCAACTCGAGCGTGGCGGCATAGAGGTCATCGCCGGCGATCTGCTCGACCCGGCATTCGTGGCGAATCTTCCGGAAGTGCCAAACGTGATTTGTATGGTGGGTCAGAAGTTTGGGACTGCCGTTGATCCCACGACGACGTGGGTGGTAAACGCGTTCTTGCCCGGCATCATCACGCGTCGCTTCCCTGCATCGAACTTGGTGGTGCTGTCGACGGGTAACGTGTATTCGCTCGTGCCGGTCGCGGGTTCAGGGTCTCGCGAATCCGATTCGCCCGAGCCAGTTGGAGAGTACGCGCAGTCGGCGCTCGCGCGAGAGCGGATTGTCGAGTCTTTCGCGACTGCACAGCGAACACCGACGGCCATGCTTAGACTCAACTACGCGGTAGAGCTTCGGTACGGTGTGTTACGTGATCTGGCAGATCTGCTGGTGCAAGGCGAGCCGATCAGCCTGGCTATGGGCTACGTGAATATCATCTGGCAACGGGATGCCAACGCGGTGGTGCTCCGATCACTCGGGTCCTGCTGCGTGCCACCGTTGATCCTCAACGTCACGGGTCCTGAGAAACTCGCCGTGCGCGACCTGGCCTGGCGATTGGGAACGCGCTTGGAAGTCGAGCCAGTGTTTACGGATACCGAGCGCCAGACAGCACTCCTGAGCGATGCGTCGCGGGCACACGAGTTGTTTGGTGCCCCGACGGCGGACGTCGACACGCTCATCGACTGGGTCGCGGAGTGGGTGCGGCGCGGTGGTCGGTCGTTCGATCGGCCGACGCATTTCCAAGAACGCGCAGGCCGGTTCTGATGACTTTTGATGTCAGGGCTCGGCTCCGAGATGGCTTGGTCATCCCTGCCCATCCGCTCGCGCTCACCGCTGCGCGAAAACTGGACGAACGGCGCCAACGAGCACTCACCCGCTACTACCTCTCCGCCGGAGCCAGCGGGATCGCGGTCGGAGTCCACACCACGCAGTTCGCGATCCGGGATCCGGACGTGGGGCTTTTCGCACCGGTGCTCGAACTGGCAGCAACGGTCATGGACGAGCACGAAGCCGCTGGCGGCCGTGCTCCAGTTCGAGTCGCCGGTATCTTGGGCGGGACGACGCAGGCGTCCGCCGAGGCCGCGGTGGCACGCGACTGCGGGTACCAAGTTGGTCTTGTGAGCCTCGCTGGACTCCACGGTTGGTCGATCGAGCAGCTCATCGACCATGTGCGTTCGGTAGGCGAGATCATCCCGGTCATGGCGTTCTATCTGCAACCGGCAGTCGGTGGCAGAGATCTGCCGTTCGCGTTCTGGCAGCAACTCGTCCAGATCGAGAGCGTCGTCGCGATCAAGATCGCGCCGTTCGATCGCTATAGCACACTGGACGTCATTCGAGCTGTCGCGGAGGCCGGGCGCGGCGACGAGATCGCGCTGTACACTGGCAACGACGATCACATTCTGCTGGATCTACTAACACCCTTCCAGTTTGGAAGTGGCCGCATGCTCCAACTGGTCGGAGGTGTCCTCGGGCAATGGGCTCTGTGGACACATTGCGCGGTCGCGTTGCATGCCGAGTGTCGGGCGGCTGTGAGTACCGGTGCGATACCGCGTCAGCTCCTGCAGACGGCCGCCGAGCTGACCGATGCAAACGGCGCGATCTTCGATGCCGCGAATGGGTATGGCGGTTGCATCGCCGGGATTCACGAGGTGCTGCGTCGGCAAGGGTTTCTCGAGGGCACCTGGTGCCTCGATCCTGATGAAGGGCTCTCTCCGGGCCAGCTCGAGGAGATCGATCGCGTGCTCGCCGCCTATCCACACCTCGCGGACGACACGTACGTCACCGAGCATCTCGACGGGTGGTTGGCGTGAAAATCGGAAGCGCCCACCGCGGACGCAACCACCTGCGCCCTGGCTACCGCTCGACCTCCGTAGCCATGACCGGCGTGCCCTCGAACAGGCGCTGTAGCCCACCCACCACGACCTGTTCTCCAGCGATCACGCCGGAACGAATCTCGACGAATCCTGGTGTCCGCACACCGAGCTCGACCGCCCGACGCGTCGCCACACCATCTGCCACGACCCACACGAAGTCTCCACCTTCGAGCGGCAACACGGCATCCTCCGGAATGATGACTGCATCTGCGCGAACGTCGGTAGAGAGCCGCACGTCGACGAACATCCCGGCCTTGAGCAACCGATCCCGATTCCGCACGCGCGCCTTGACGAGAATGGTCCGAGCGGGGATCTGCACGACGGGATCGACGAAGTCGACTGTGCCCTTGAACTCCCGATCGACTGCTGCAACCGTAAACTGCACCTCCTGGCCCCGTGCCAATCGCTCGGCATACCGTTCGGGAACCTCGAATGCAGCCCGCTGCGGGTCGACCGTCTGCAAGGTAGTGAGCGGCGTCGCCGAGGTGACATAGTCTCCGAGACTCACGAAACGCTCGCCGACCACTCCGCCGAACGGTGCGCGAACGACTGTGCGCTCTAGGCGAACCCGCTGCAGATCGAGTTGTGCCTCCCGACTGCGGAAATTGGCTTCCGCCTCTTCGAGATCCGCCTCGGACGAGGCGTTCTGTGCAATCAACTCCTTCGTACGTCGCAGCGCTTGCGCCGCACGATCTCGCTCTGCCGTGAGCTGGGCGACAAGAGCTGTGAGCTCTGCGTCGTCCACCTTGAACAAAGGAGTCCCCTCCGCCACCTCGATGCCCTCGCGAACGAGAATGCTCTGCAGCCGTCCCTGCACCTCCGGACGGAGCTCGATCGATTGTACCGCTTCGATTGTGCCGGTGGCGAGAATTGCCTCAATCACCGTGTCGCTTCTCGCCGTGGCTACTTCGACGAGGGTGGGTGGCGGACCATCGCCTTCACCAAATTGGTTCTGTTCCTCGCCGCCACCGCACGCGATGAGTGCGGTCACCATGATGATGGGAAAGACCCTCACGATGTACTCTGCCATGCTCAAAAGAGTCGTCGGCCCAGGATTGCTTCGAGCCCCGAGAGCGCGAGCCGTGTGCCATACGTGGCTTGCACCAATCCAGCTTCCGCTTCGGAGAGACTGACCTGAGCTGTGATGAGATCGATGATTGTGGTGGCCCCGGCACGATACCGCTCGGCCTGCACCCGCAGGTTCTCCCGCGCGACGATGACCGCCTGCTCAGCGAGCAGGCTTGCCGCGCGGGCCGATTCGTAGGCTTCGTAGGCCTGTACCACATCCCGCCTGAGCACAAGTTCCAGATCGTTGCGCAACGCACGTGCAATGTCCCGAGCTGTCTTGGCACGTGACTGTGTGAGCTCGCGCTGGCCGTTGTCCCAAATTGGTAGACTCACACTCACACCGATCGACGAGCGCGAGATCGCGTTCGGAAAGAGCTTCTCATCGAACGCGGAAACCTGTCCGAACAGATCGACACTCGGCAAGTAACTGCCAGCCGTCGAACGAACCAACGCCTCGGCCGCCCGCTCGCTGGCACGGGCCGCGATCGCCTGGGGGCTCGCTTCGACAGCTTCGGCAAGGGCCTGTTCCTGAGTCAGCGGGAGTGGCACGCCCGCAAGCGTATCGCGGAACTCGGCATCCACCGGGCCGGGGGCTCCAATTCGACGCGCGAGCGCATAGCGTGCCACTTTCAGCTGAGCCTCCTGCCGCAGCAGGCCAACCCGAGCCTCCGTGAGTTCCAGCAACAATTGCAGGGAGTCTGTCTGGACGGCGCCGCCAGCCAGCACCCGCGCGCGGGCCACCGCGAGCTGCTCAATGGCGCGGCGTACCCGCTCCTGCGCAACACGCGTGAGCTCCCGCTGCGCCACCACGTCGTAGTAGTCCGATTCGGTCAGGAGCGCCGTCGCGAAGCGCGATTCGAGCTCGCTCGCTCTGGCGCCTTCCAACTCTGCCGCTGTCCGCGCCAGTTCGTGCACCTTGGACAAGCCAGCAAACAGATTGAGTCGCCCACTGATCTGGGCAATGGCGATCGTGCTCGCAGGCTCGCCGGTGCCGATGTTGAACGTCTGATTGGAATAGGTGGTGATCGAGAGCTGTGAGCTAATCGCCGGTATGATAAACGCCGTGATGGCAGCTCGGCGTGCCCACGCTGCATCAGCAATCTGACGCGACGCCGCTACATAGTTCGGGTCGAGCCGCGCCGCGCGCTCGAGCGCCTCCTCCAATGTCACCCGCGGAAGACTGTCTTGTCCTACCGCGGTCGCAGGAAGGCTAACCGCGGCAACGACTAACGTCAGCGCCAATTTCATCGACCGGCCTCCGTGACCTGCAGCGCTGGTGTCTTCCGCGCGAACGTCAGACGCTCTTGCACCCTCTCCAGCAGCACATAGACAACCGGCACCAGGAACAACGTGAGCAACGTGGAAAAGACCATCCCGCCAACGACGGCATACCCCAACGGGCGCCGGCTTGCTGAACCGGCGCCAAGGCCCAGCGCGATGGGCATCGCTCCCATGATCGTGGCGACCGACGTCATCACGATGGGTCGCAGCCGAATGGCACCCGAGCGTGACATCGCTTCGATCGCACTCAGCCCCGTCCGCTTGAGTTGGTTGGCGTATTCTACCAGCAGGATCGAGTTCTTCGTCACCAAACCGATCAGCAGGATCATCCCGATCTGGCTGAACAAGTTTAGGGTCGACCCCAGAGCCAGCAGCGTGACCAGTGCACCCGTTACCGCAAGCGGAACCGCAAGAATGACCGTAAAGGGATGAACCAGCGACTCGAACTGCGCGGCGAGAACCATGAACACAACGACCAGTGCCAACAAGAACGCGAAGTACAGCGCATTCCCGCTTTCCTCCAACTCACGGGATTCACCTGCCAGCGCAATGCTACTACCAGGCGGAAGAACATCATCGGCGTTAGCGCGGAGCGAGTCGATGGCCTCGCCCAACGTGAATGCTGGCGCCAGGTTGCCGGTCAGCGTGGCCGATCGCACTCGACTGAAATGGTTGAGCTGCCGCGGCCCTACGCCCTCCTCGACACGCACCACAGCCGAGAGTTGCACCAGCTGATTCTCGCGCCCACGCACGTAGAGACCGGTCATATCCCGGGGCGTCGCACGTCTCGCCGGCTCCAGCTGCACCATTACATAGTAGAGCTTGTTGTCACGCGTGAACGTGCTGATGCGCTGACCCCCGAGCATCGTCTGCAGAGTACTCGATACGTCACCAACCGGCACGCCCAGATCTTCTGCCCGATCCCGATCATACACGATCGTCAGCTCAGGCTTGTTCACCTTGAGATCCGTATCGACGTTGATGAGCCCAGGAATACCGCGAGCTCTGCCCAGCAGCCGATCCATCCCTGCCACGAGCGAATCGAAATCGGGGTGCCGCACGACGAACTGGACCGGGCTGCCGAACCCACCGAACGCCGGCGGATTATTCGCAAACGCGAACACTCCCGGAATCGCGAAGTATTGCGGCTGCACCTCGCCGATCACGTCTTGTACAGAACGCTCGCGATCCGACCAGTCGGAAAGCAGCGAGAAGACGATTCCTCCATTCACCGCTCCACCAAATCCGACAACGCTGAAATACGACTCGACATCCTCCGTTCGCCCGAGAATTGCCTCCACCCGTTGCTGATACTCGTCAGTGTACTGCAGCGACGCACCCTCGGGTGCAATCGTGATCGTCACGAAGTAGCCTCGATCCTCTGGTGGCACGAACTCCCGTTTGAGATTGGCAAAGACCCATGCGGCGAGGAATACCGTCAACACACCACCCCCAACAACGAACCACCGATGGCGCAGTGCCCATCCGAGTGCAATCCCGTAGACGTCAGTAATCGTCTCAAACGTGCGTTCGAAGACATTGAAGAGAGCATTGTGTGTCTTCGGCACACGCAGGATCTTCGCGCACAGCATCGGTGTCAGTGTCAACGCAACGAAACTCGATATTACGACGGCCCCGGCCATCGCCAGCGCGAACTCATTGAACAGGCGGCCTGTCGTGCCGCGCAAGAACGTCAGCGGTGAAAACACCGCTACCAGGGCAATCGTCGTGGCGATGACGGCAAACGCAATCTCGCTCGTGCCGCGCATCGCAGCCGTCTCGGGATCTTCCCCAAGCTGCTCCTGGTGGCGGTAGGCGTTTTCCATCACGATGATCGCGTCATCGACCACGATGCCGATCGACAAAATGAGCGCGAGGAGCGTCAGGTTGTTGATGGTGAATCCGAGGAAGTACAGTAGCGCAAATGTCGCGATGATCGACGTGGGAATCGCGAGCCCAGGTATGATGGTGCCCTTGAGGTTTCGCAAGAACACGAAGATGATCACGACAACGAGCACTGCCGCAAGCAGGAGTGTCTCTTGGGCCTCGTCGATCGAGCGCCGCACGAACTTCGCGCCATCGAATGCTGCAGACAGCACCACCCCTGGGGGCAGGGTTTCCTGGATGGACGGTAACTCGGCCACAATGGCATCAGAGACATCGATGAGGTTGGCTTTGGACTGGCGCACAACCCCGATTGCAACGGCGGTGATACCCATATATCGGAGGACAGTGCGATCGTCCTCCGGACCGAGTTCCACCCGTGCGAGATCTCGCAGCCTGACCAAACGACCATCCTGGTTTGCCACCACGAGATTCTGAAACTCCTCGGGGGTCTTGAGCTCGCCAAGCGTGCGCACGGTGAACTCGCGTCGAGCCGACTCGATGCGACCGGCAGGGATTTCAACGCTGCGAGTCAGTACGGCAGTTCGCACGTCTTCAACCGTCAGGTTCCGCGAGGCGAGAGCCTCAGGATCGAGCCAAATGCGCATGGAATAGCGGCGCTCGCCAAAGATCTCAGCCCGCCCCACGCCTGGTAGCGACTGCAGTCGAGTCTTTACCTCACGGTCACCGATATCCGAGAGTTCGAGCAATGAGTAGTTGGCGCCCGACAGCGCAAGCCAAAAGAACGGCTCTGCATCCGCATCTTGCTTGCTCACGACCGGCTCTTCGATGTCCTGTGGCAGACGGCCCCGCACGCGAGACACCTTATCACGCACGTCTTGCGCTGCCGCCTCCAGATCTCGGTCGAGCGTGAACTCCAACGTGATGCTACTGACCTGCTCCGAGCTTGCACTGGTCAGCGTCCGCAATCCGGGTATGGTGCTCAGCTCTTCTTCGAGTATATCCGTGACGGCGGACTCTATGACTTGAGGGTTGGCGCCTCGAAGCACCGTTGTGACCGACACGACCGGCGAATCGATATCGGGGAACTCCCGCACCGAGAGTTGGAAATACCCGATCCCGCCAAACAGCACGAGCGCAATGCTCACCATGCTAGTGAGGACGGGCCGACGGATAGCAGTATCGGAAAGCCGCACCGGCTTCTTACCTTTCTAGTGACAAATCGGGCTGTAGACGAAGAGCGGGTAAGATACTCCAGACCATATCACCTGACTACCGTGACCCCGGAGACCCTGGCCCGTCGACTCGTTGCCGAACCCATTCTCCGCCTCGCGCCGGACGAGTCGAGCGAGGCTCACGCCTCTTGGGAGGTCGTGGAACGCCACCCCACTGGGATCGCCGGTGAGCTCTTGATCATCGACACACTCTCGGGCTTCGCTGCCATCGAACGCCCAAATGCGACGGAGTGCGTGGTCCGGTACCTCGCCAATCCGGATGAGGTTCAGAGGTTTGTCGATAGACGGCTCGGACAGTACGCGCGAATGTGGGATGGCTGTGGCTGCAAGATCGACTATTACGGCTGAGGCAACCGTTCGGGATTTGACGGTGACCTGGCGCGACATATCAGCGCAACGCATGTTTGCCCGATGGCTGTAATGCCACCGGATGCGCCGACCGAGCCGCAGGAGTACGAACCCCTGTCGGCAACTGAAAAGCGGGTGCTCCTCGAGCTGGTGCGCCGAGCTCTGGAGCGGTACCTCGACGATGGTAGCCTGCCCGAGATGCCTGCCGCGAGTTCGGCCCTGCTCGCACCGCGGGCGACGTTCGTCACTCTGCGGCGACGGGACACGGGAGAGCTTCGTGGGTGCCGCGGTGAGAGCGAGGCCCAACGACCGCTGGTCGAATCCGTCATCCATACGGCCATAGCGTCTGCGACCGCTGATTCACGATTTCCTCCGATCACGCTCGCCGAACTGGCCGACATCCACATTGAGATCAGCGCCCTGACACCCATGCGCCTCGCCGCGCCCGAACAGGTCATCATGGGCCAGCATGGGGTCGTCCTGCACCTCGGCCCGAACGCTGGACTGCTGTTGCCGCAAGTCCCGGCATCGTTCGGGTGGAACCGCGAAGAGTATCTCGATGCCCTCTGCCGCAAAGCGGGACTTTCGGTAGGAGCATGGCGGAATCCCGACAGTCGACTCTACACGTTTGAAGCGGAGATCTGGAGCGAGGAGGAGTAGCGTATCGTTCCCGAACGTCGCGCGTCACCGGTCGGTGCAGTTTCAGCCGACACATCCCTGCCACGAGACGATCCGTACCACGAGTTCGCCCAACGGTACGATCTCTTCTTCGACGCCCACGAAGAACATGGGATGGCGGAGTCCCAGTTCTTCCACAGAGTGTTCACCGATCGCGCAGTCGAGACCGTGCTGGATTGCGCGTGTGGATCGGCCCGGGACCTGCACATCCTGTCCAACCTCGGCTACCGTCCCTGCGGCTCCGATATCTCGGCCGCCATGCTCGAGCAAGCAAGGGTCAATCGGGCACATCTCGACCCACGCTTGCCACTCGCGCGAGCGGACTTCCGGTTCCTACCATTTCGCTCTGGAGGCTTCGACGCCGTCATATGCCTGCGGACGTCACTGCCACATATGCGCGACAAAGATGAAGCCCTGACGGCGCTCCAAAGCATGCGGGGCGTGATTCGACCTGGTGGCGTGCTCGTCCTCAGTCAGGGCATTACTGACAAGCTCATGCAAGAGCAGCCAAGATTCATTCTCGAGGCAAACACACCTGAGTTTTCGCGAATCATGGCACTTGACTACCTTGCGCATAGAGTCCGCATCAGCGTACTCGATGTGTTTCACACGCGCGAACAGGGCGATCTCAAGGTTGCATCGTTCGAATATCTGTGCCTGCTTGCGGACGACTATCGACAGCTGCTTCTTCAGGCGGGCTTTGGTGGCTCCGATTTTTACGGAAGCTGGTCCATGGAAGCGTACGATGAAGCCACTAGCCCACAGCTCATCGTCGTAGCTACTGCATAGGCAGGGACCATCATGCTGCTGGCACATATCATTCTTCTTGCTACAGCCCTCATCTTGAGCATCATCGGTATCGGGTTTCTTTGGGCACCGGAGGCTTGGGCTCGCACCATCGAAGTAAGCGCCTCGACCCCGATGGCTCGAACCGACATCAGAGCGACATACGGCGGTTTCGTGTTGGCCGCCGGTGTTCTTCTCGCCGTCGCTGCGTTCCACCTCGAGTGGGTCAAGCCGGGTCTCTTTGCCTGCGGTCTGATTTATGCCGGTTTCGCAAGCGGACGTCTCATTGGGATCATTCTCGAACGACAAGCTGCGCGGCTCATGATCTTCTTCTTCGTTGTGGAGATCGTGGGGGCTGCCGTTTCGTTCTTTGCATTGTCTCGTCTCACCTCGTGACGCCATGGAACTGAGTGTCTTCGACCTCTTCAAGATCGGCATCGGTCCGTCTAGCTCGCATACAGTTGGTCCAATGAAAGCTGCGCTGCGGTTTGTCGAGGCGTTGCGAGACTCCAACGACCTAGGGCGCGTGCAACGCATTTGCTGCGAGTTGTACGGCTCCCTGGCCCTGACAGGTCGGGGGCACTCCACCGACAAGGCGATTCTGCTCGGCCTGTCCGGGGCACATCCGGAAACGGTCGACCCTGATGAAGTCGATGCGCTCGTGACGGAGGTGCGCAGCACGAGCATGCTCCAGCTACTCGGGAACCAGTCGATCCCGTTTCGCGAACACGATGATCTCATTTTCAAGAAAGAAGAGTTTCTTCCTCGACACCCGAATGGTCTGCAATTGTCTGCATTTGACACTGTAGGCGACCTCATCATGTCTGAGCAGTTCTATTCGATCGGTGGGGGGTTCGTGCTCACAGCGGCGGAAGCAGAAGCAGGGCTCACTGGCGGCAGTGAACCACTCGAGCCGTTGCAGTATCATTTTGGATCCGCAGCTGAGTTGCTCGACGTGGGCGACCGTCATGGCTTGACGATTGCACAGATCGTCCGAGCTAATGAACGCGCCTGGCGACCGGAAACCGAAACGGACACGGGGCTGGATCGGATCTGGTCGGTGATGGAGCAATGCATTGCCCGCGGATGCGAGGGCGAGGGACGCTTGCCCGGCGGGCTGCAGGTGCGCCGCCGAGCGGCGACTCTGTATCGCCGTCTCGAGAATCGGACACTCGCCGACGATCCGCTGACACTGCTCGATTGGGTAAGCCTCTTCGCGCTCGCCGTCAACGAGGAAAACGCAGCGGGCGGACGTGTCGTCACCGCACCGACGAACGGTGCGGCTGGTGTCATTCCAGCAGTCATTGCCTACTACATGCGATTTGTTCCTAATGCGGACCCCATGGGCGTGCGCACGTTTCTCCTCACGGCGGCGGCAATTGGCATGCTCTACAAGCGGAACGCATCGCTCTCCGCAGCTGAGATGGGCTGTCAGGGAGAAGTCGGTGTCGCTTGCTCTATGGCAGCGGCCGGATTGGCGGCCGTCATGGGCGGCGCCAATGCACAGATCGAAGAGGCGGCCGAAATCGGCATGGAACACAACCTTGGACTCACTTGCGATCCGATTGCCGGGCTCGTGCAGGTGCCGTGTATCGAACGGAATACGATGGGGGCAGCAAAGGCGGTGAATGCCGCGCGGCTAGCCGTGCTCTACGGCGATGGCAAGCACCATGTGCCACTGGATCAGGTGATCGAGACCATGCGGCAGACGGGGCTCGACATGCATCAGAAGTACAAGGAAACATCCCGCGGTGGCCTGTCCGTCAATGTGACAGACTGCTGACCATGCCGTCCCAGTTACCCAAAGTGATCCTCGCCGATCCCACGATGCGGAAGCTGAGCCTGCTCGCCATCATTGTCGTGACGGTTACCGGAATCGTGGGACTCGTCTACACAGGCGCGTTCCTGGATCGGGTGCAGAAACTGGCCGCCGACGATCCCCGGGAGGCTGCCCGTTTAGCGGTGCGGACGTTCAAAGTGCTTACGGCCTTCATGGCGGTGATTCCCATCATCATCGGAGCGTATCTCGCTCAGGTCGCAGTGAGGGCATGGCATCACCACGAGTTTCCTCCGCCGGGTACGCGTGTCTTGCGCGATACGGTCGTGACAGTCGGACCACGCAGCCGACATTGGGCGCTCCTGGCTCTCCTCGTCGCCTTCATCTTGGTCGGCAGCGGCGTCTTCCTGCCAATATGGTCCTGGCAGGTGACCGACCGCCTGTTCACCGTCGGCGTGCCACCACTGTAGGCGTGAACGCACAACCTGAAAGAGCCACGAATGTCTGACGCGGAGCGTCCTTCCCGTGAGACCCCCGATATGATGTCGGCAAGAGAATTGGCGTGGGACAGCAGTTTCCCCACCGCGCTCGTTGTTGCCTGCTCGGACGGTCGCACCCACGCGCCACTTGCCACATTTCTCCACGACGAGCTTCACATCCACCGGTATGATCGGCTATACGTTCCAGGAGGTGCGGGAGCTCTGGCGCCGAGTGGTATCGAGTTCACGCGAGCGCACCGATACCGCAGTGAGTGTCAGTTTCTCATCCAAGCTCATCAGCTCGATACGGTCGTGCTTCTGTTCCACGGCCCCGCAGCAGACGCGTCGAGTGACGCCCTGTGCGGTGACTACCGTCGCAAATTCCCCAATGCGTCCAACGCCGACATTCGCCACGCGCAGGATCACGATCTTGCGGACATCTTGCGGCTCGAGCTCTGGCACAACGTGCGAATCATCGTGGCCCGCCACGAGGTGACCCGGGAAGGTCGCGTGCAATTCACTACCCTTCACGATTCCGAGGAGCACAAGCAATGAGGCACACCATTTCCAACCGACGGCCTGTGCAGTTGGTCGGCGTTCTCATGTCGTTGGCGCTTGCCACGACTCCTCTGTTGGGCCAGGGGCAACCACTCCCCCCAGCCGGAATCGATGCATATGTGGAACACGTCATGAGAGCCTTCGAGGTGCCCGGGGTCGCTTTGGCGATCGTCAAAGACGGGCACGTCGCGCTTGCGCAAGGATTTGGCGTGCGCACCATGGGGAAATCCGACCGCGTCAACGAGCGCACGCTCTTCGGAATCGCCTCCAACACGAAAGCGTTCACCGCGACTGCGCTGGGCTTGCTCGTGGAGGAGGGTAGGCTCGGATGGGATGATCCTGTCGTGGACCACCTCCCCTGGTTCCGCATGTCGGACCCGTATGTGACGCGGGAACTCACGATCCGCGACCTGTTGGTGCACCGCAGTGGTTTCGGACTCGGTGCGGGCGACCTGCTGTGGTGGCCGCCATCGACCTACAATCGGAAGGAAATTGCGCGACGCCTGCGTCACGTCCCGCTGGCAACCAGCTTTCGATCCGCGTATGCCTATGACAACGTGCTCTACACGGTTGCCGGCGAAGTGATCGAGGAACTCACCGGACAAAGCTGGGAAGAATTCGTAACGACCCGTATCTTGACCCCGATCGGCATGACCGGAAGCAACGCCCGCCACTCCGATGTCGGCGCCGGAGGAAACATCGCGTCGACACACGCCCGGATCGACGGGAAGGTGCGTCCGGTCAATCCCTTTGCGAGCGATAACACCAACCCGGCAGGCGGGATCAACGCCAGCGCTGCGGACATGGCGAAGTGGCTCATCGTCCAGCTCGACTCCGGCCGGGTTGGGCACGATCGGCTCTTTTCGGAGCGCACGGCTCGCGAGTTGTGGACGTTGGTCACCCCGATTCCTGCAGGAGCACCGGCGCCCGAGCTTGCAGCGCTCCGATCGAGCTTCAACGGGTACGCGCTGGTGTTCTTCGTGCGCGACTACCGAGGACACAAACTGGTGACGCACACCGGTGGCCTTCCGGGATACGTGTCACGCGTGGCGATGCTGCCAGACCACAAGGTCGGAGTGGCTGTCCTCACCAACCAGGAGTCGGGCGCCGCCTTCAACGCCATTGCCTGGCATGTGCTCGACCACTACCTCGGCGCCGACGACACCGACTGGCTCGCGGCATACGAAGCGGTCATGGCGCGCTACGAGGCCCACATGGGTGCGATGGATGAGGGAATCACCACGGCTCGCAACGAGCATGCCGATCCCTCACTCCCCATCCAGAGCTACACCGGCACCTACGCCGATCCATGGTACGGTGACATCACTATCGCAATCGAGGATGGCGCTCCGGTCATCCGCTTCATGCAGACGCCGGTATTGATCGGCGACCTCGAGCACTGGCAATACGACACATTCGTCGCCCGCTGGAGAGATCGCGAACTCAGAGCTGATGCGTTCATCACGTTTGTGCTCGACCCCAACGGCCGAATCGAGGAGGCCAAGATGCAGGCCGTCTCGCCGCGAACGGACTTTAGCTTTGACTTTCACCACCTACGGCTCACCCCAGTCCGGCGCTGAGCCGGGCCACGGACAACAGTGAAGCACGGTGACTGAAATCGAGCGACTCACGGACCAGATGCGTCGCGCGTTCGAAGGCGAACCTGCTCAAGCAGGCAACGCGTCGGTCGACAATCAAAACTTCACGACCAGCGCAACCTTGAAGATGCTGTCCAGCTTCTGCAGCGGAATCGTCACTGTTGGCGTGTCAGCGGTCTGTCCTGCAGGAGGCGTCAGTGCCACCTCCGTCAGCGACGGTCGATTGCGCCACATGAGTTGCAAGGACGGCTTGAACTGGAGTCGCGCGCTGATGGCGACCGGGAGCGCATTGACGACATCGAAGCGCAGGTCATCCGTGTCGTCCAGGTTCAAGTCCCCGACCAGCACGCTGAGGAACTCCGTCGAGCTCGTGAGCCGCGTCCACAGATCGTAGCTGAATCTAACCCCGGGGAAGTTGGATTTGACAAAGGGATTCTCCACCACGTCCTGCTGGAACGTGTACGTGGCGCTGTAGTCCGTCTTGAACTTCGCGCGTTCCGAGTTCACCCAAATGTTGCCCGCTCCTACGGCCAGGAGCATACGGCTTTCGATTCCCGAGAAGGTGTTGCGCAGCCAGTCCGTTCCACCAAACCCGTAGAATAGATCGCTGAACTGATAGTCGTAGCGACCGCGTGCGTAGAAGGCCTCGGCGGTCTTCTCCGTGTCTTGGGTCTCCGTCAGCGTGAAGTCGTCCTGCGATGTCCCCAGCGCCGACCTCGTCGTGAAGGTCGTCTGGGACCGGACAGCTCCACCCTGTAGTTTGGCCTCCGCCCGTTCCCACAGATACGTGTACTGAGCGTCCACCCCGAACGTGTTGATCTTTGCATTGCCGGCCGTCCACACGGCGGTCAGTTCTGTGGTGAACGCAGAGCCGAGCGGTTTGTCTTGGCCGAACATCGTGCCTGTCTGCGTGGCGCTCGCCACCACGGCAGCCACACCCAACACCACCATCCGAACACTTGTTTGTTTCATCATGTTCTCCTTCAATACCGAGTTTCTAGCGATTCGCGAGTCACAATCTACCGCGCCATTGCGACGAAGTGCAGGCCCCTGCTGGCGAGTGCCGCGATGTCTCCTCATCTTTCAGGCGCGGT
>JAOTWK010000144.1 GCA_029862935.1 Gemmatimonadota bacterium
CATGCTCGTCGTGGCGTGGTTCCCGCGTTCCGTGCGGGAGCAACTCCGCAATCCACCGACCCTTGAGGCGCCGAATGTCCGCGGTGGCTGGGTATACCCGCAGCCCGCACCGACCGACGTCGCATTGAGCCGACGCGTGGCGGGTCGGTGGTACGACCTGTTCGTGCTGCATCAGGTGGTCTTTCCCCTCACCGCCGGTGAGTTGGAGATCGGCCCAGCCTCGGTCTCGTACAGCGTACCGCTGTCGACATCGTTCTTGAGCCGTGAACTGCGCCGGGAAGGCCGAAGCGAACCCAGTACGCTACGCGTCGGCCCGCTCCCGCCGACGCCCGGCGGGACGACCTTCAGCGGTGCAGCCGGAGAGGGAATCACGGTCAGCCTCGACGCCTCGACAACCGAGCTCAGACCCGGTGACGCGGCGGTTGTGCGGGTGGAGATTCGTGGCCGTGGCAATGTTGCACTTTGGCCGGAGCCGCACCTGCGTTGGCCGGCTGGGCTCCGGGCCTATCGGCAGGACGTGAGCGTGGATTTGGCGATCGAAGAGGGGCGCATTGGCGGATCCAAGACCTATGAATACTTCGTTGTCGCCGACTCGGCCGGGCGCCTTCTGGTTCCCGGCCTGAGCTATCCCTACTTCGATCCGGTGGCGCGTCGCTATCGGGATGCCACCACGCCGTCGGTGACCTTCGCGAGCACCGGGGTAACCGAAGTACGGGCGCCGCTCCGGTCAATTGCTCCTCTGATGGCTCGCTCGCCGTGGCAGCGGGTCGGGGATGGCGCGGCGGCGATCCCTGCATGGATCTGGGCGCTCGTCGTCTTGCTGTCTCCGCCCGTAACGTTGAGCGTGCGGTATCGAGAGCGCCTCCGGGTGAGTGCCCAACGCCGAAAGCACCGTAGCGAGTCGGGAAGCGACCTCATGCGTTCCGACGCGGAGTTCGGGCAGGTTCTGTCCGATCTCGTCCCAACAGCGACGACGATGAGCGGCGCAGAACTCGCAGCCGCGCTCCGTGCTGCCGGGATTGAGTCGAGCCTCGCTGTGCATGGCACTCAAGTGCGCGACCGACTGCATCAGGCGCTGTACGGACCGCAGGGGGCCACCGACGCCGATGAGCTCGTAGCTGAAGTCGAAGCCGTGCTGCATCGTCTCCGCCGAGAAGCCGTTGGTGCCGCGGGTCGCGTCCTCGTGGTCGCCATCGCATTCCTGTTCGCTGTTGCCGGTTGGCAGACAGCCGCCGCGCAGTCCGCGGAACGTCTGTACGCAGCGGGGGCCGTACGGATCGCCGCCGACAGCTTCGCTGCTCGGGCGGGGGCAGAGCCTCACGTTGCGGCCCATTGGTTCAACCTCGGGAACGCCTATCAGCGACTGGACGCGACCACGCACGCTCGGGCCGCATGGCTTAGAGCTGCGCGTCTCGCCCCCCGAAACGGTCGAGTGCGAGGTGCCTTGCGTCAGACCCCATCGCCGGATCCGGTATCGGACCGGCTCACGTGGTTGTCCCCGGTCACGCCACGCGAAGTTGCCTTGGGAGCGATCGTGCTGTGGATGCTGGGTTGGGTGTTGGTCGCCATGCGTGCACGGCTCCGCATCGCGCTGGTTGCGCTGGGATTCGCCGCGCTGCTGGGTGCCTACGCCGGTGGTGTGCTCTTTCGGTATGGTGCGCCGGTCTCGCTCGTCGTGCACGAGGACACACCACTTCGTGTGGCTCCCTATGGCAGTGCAGCGCTGGTGGAGCAGCTGCAAGCAAGGATGGCAGTGCAGGTCGAGAGAAGTTGGGGACCGTGGCGGCTAGTGTCCCGCGGTGAGCGGAGTGGGTGGCTACATGAGACGGAGATGGTCGGGATCTGATGGGGCGCATTGCCATCCTGTCCCAGACGGTCTCCGACCAGATTGCTGCGGGTGAGGTCGTTGAGCGGCCGGCGTCTGTGGTCAAAGAACTCGTGGAGAACGCACTCGATGCCGGAGCCACCAGCGTGTCCGTTGAGCTCGAGGACGGCGGGCGTGAACTCATCCTAGTCGCCGATGACGGGGAGGGAATGGATCGTGAGGATGCCTTGCTTGCCGCCGAGCGCCACGCCACCAGCAAGGTCCGCATGGCGACAGATCTGATCGGGGTGCCCACGTACGGCTTCCGGGGTGAGGCCCTTGCCTCAATCGCCGCAGTGTCTCGTTTCGAGCTCGAGACTGCGAAGCCGAACAGCGATACCGGGGTTCGGGTGGAGATCCGTGGGGGCCGTCGTGAGGCAGCCATCGACGCGCCACGTACGCGCGGAACCACGGTCACGGTTCGCAAGCTGTTCGCCAACACGCCCGCGCGCCGCAAGTTCCTTCGATCGGCCCGCAGCGAAACGAGAGCCTCGGTCGAGGCCGTGACCCTGCTCGCTCTGACGCGGCTGGATGTGGCCTTCACCCTTCGCAGTGACGGCCGCAAGTTGCTCGATGCGCCCCGCGTGGCGAGCGCGGCTGAGCGACTCGCAGCGCTCTACGGTCGGAAGTTGGTCGACCAGCTGCTCCCGGTCGACCATCATGACGGGTACCTGTCTGTGCGCGGATTCGTTCAGCGCCCGGCCGATGCTCGGGCAAGTGGACGGCGCGCGCATTTCTTCGTCAACGGACGTCCATTCCGAGACCCCTTTCTGGTTCGTGCCGCGGAGGCGGGCTACCGCGCCACGATTGCCCCGGGTGCGCGCCCGAGCGTGTTCCTGTCCATCGAACTCCCTGGCGATCGCGTGGACGTAAACGTTCACCCGTCCAAGCACGAGGTTCGTTTCCGAGACAAGATGATCGTGGAGCGTGCCGTCACAGAGGCCGTGCGCCGCGCACTCCAGCCGCTGGCGGCGGCGGCCGTGGTGGAGCAGGGGGGTGTCGCGATCGGGCCGCATGGTCCTACGGGACCCGGCATCCCGACACACGACGCCGTCCGAACAGGGCAGGCCGTGGAGGGCCAGCTCATATCGGGATCGCTGTTCGGAGACGATGGGTCGCGTCAGCAGGCGGTGGGAGAGCCCCAGGAACTGGTGCAAGTATTCCAGACATACATCGTATTTGCCACACACGATGGGCTCGTGATCGTCGATCAACATTCGGCGCATGAGCGGATTCTCTATGAGCAGGCCATGCGGGAGCTGCAGGGGACGGCGGCCGCCGGTCAACGGCTGTTGCTTCCTCTCACGCTCGATTTGCAGGCTGACGAGCTCGAGGCGGTCGAGCGGCACAACGACCTGTTGTCGCGCGTTGGGTTCGAGGTCGAACCGTTTGGCGGCCGATCCGTCGTTGTACATGCTGTCCCGAACCCGCATCCACGGTTTGACGCGCGCCGCTGTCTCGAGGAGCTCATTGCGGATCTCGCCGGGAGTCGCTTCGGGGGGTTGTCCAATCGCCTTGAGCGGTTTGCAGCAACCTACGGGTGCCGCGCCGCCGTGAAGGCCGGCCACATCCTGGAACGTTCGGAGATGCGGGAACTCCTCAGGCGGCTGTTCGCGTGCGAGCTCCCGCCCCACGACGTGCACGGCCGGCCGACAATCGTGCAGCTGCCCAAGCGCGAACTGGAGCGCCGATTTGGCCGGGTCTAGAGCACTGGTCCCCGTGCTTGTTGGACCGACAGCCGTGGGGAAGACGGCGGTCGCGCTGGCATTGCGGCAGCATTGGAATCTCGTGGTCATCTCAGCCGATTCCCGACAGGTCTACAGGGGCCTGGACATCGGAACCGCGAAGCCGAGCGCTGAGGAGAGGACGCAAGTGCCCCACCGCGGCATTGACGTTGTCGAGCCCGGTCACCGGTACAGTGCCGGCCAGTTTGCGCGCGACGCTGCCGAGTGGCTGCGCGAAGTGGGCGATACGCAGCAACCGGTTGTCGTTGGTGGCACGGGATTCTATGTGCGTGCCCTTGCCGATGGTCTGTTCCGGGAACCGCCTATCGATCGCGAACGCCGTGATCGGTTCCGGTCGTGGGCGAAGCATGCCAGCGGGCTTGGCCAGTGGGCCGTACGACTCGATGCGGGGTATCGCGGTGGCGGCCGACAGCGAGCCGAACGGGCAGTGGAGATCGCGTTGTTGACCGGACGATCCTTGTCGTGGTGGCAGGCGACGACGAGGGCTCGAGGAATTATGCGTCCGTGGTACATTCGGTTGACGGTGCCGCGCGTCGTGCTCCGTCGCAGGATCGAGCGCCGAGCCCGCGAGATGCTCGAGCACGGGCTCGTCCGGGAAGTCCGGGACATATTGGATCGCGGTGTCGCTCCGGATGCACCTGGCTTGGATGCGGTTGGGTATCGCGAAGTTACGCGTCATCTCCTCGGCGGTATGGCTGCTGACGAGCTCTTGACGGCGATCGTGGTAGCCACACGACGATACGCCAAGCGGCAGGAGACTTGGTTTCGACACCAACTCGTCGGGCATCCGGTCCTTACCCTCGATGCAACGGACGAGGCCACCTTGTTGGCGGACCGGATCGCCGAGCTCTGGGAAGAACGAGGCAACTAATGCGTATCGGTATCACCTGTTACCCGACCTATGGGGGATCAGGCGCAGTAGCGACCGAGTTGGGACTCGAGCTGGCACGGCGGGGACATGAGATCCACCTGATCTCGTACGCATCGCCGTTTCGGCTCCGCGGTTTTGCCGAGCACGTGTATTTCCACGAAGTCGATCTGAGCGGTACCTACCCGCTGCTCGAGTATTTCCCCTACTCACTCGCGCTCGCCGTCAAACAAGAGGAGGTCGCACTCCGCGAGCAGCTCGACATCCTGCATGTGCACTATGCAGTGCCGCATGCGACGGCGGCGTTTTTGGCGCGAGAGATGCTCCGCGGCCAGCACGACCTCAAAGTGGTGACCACGTTGCATGGGACGGACATCACGCTCGTTGGTCAGGAACGATCGTTCTACACCGTGACGAAGTTCTCGATCGAACGCTCCGACGCGGTCACCGCCGTTTCAGAATACCTGCGAGATGAGACCTACAAGGCCTTCTTGTGCGAGGGGTGTGGGATCGACGTGATCCCCAACTTCATCAACCCTGCCGAGTACTACCCGTGTGAGGATGCGCCCTGTCGATCAGCGTTTGCACCCCCTGACACGAAGGTGTTGATGCACATTTCCAACTTCCGGCCCGTGAAACGCGTGCCGGACGTGGTGCGCGTCTTCGCCAAGGTGCGCGAACGGATCCCGGCCGTGCTGGTGCTCGTGGGGGACGGTCCAGAACGACCGGCGGTGGAGGCCGAGGCCGAGCAATTGGGCGTGACCCCGTATGTTCGCTTTCTGGGGAAGGTTAACGCCGTCGCCGACCTGCTGCGTGCGGCCGATCTGTTTCTCCTGCCGAGCGCGTCCGAATCGTTCGGGCTCGGGGCGCTCGAAGCCATGGCGTGTGGCGTGCCGGTCGTGGCGAGCCGGGTAGGTGGCCTCCCGGAGGTGGTGGAGGACGGGGAGGCCGGACTGTTGGCTCCGGTGGGCGATACCCACGCGATGGCGCAGGCGGCGTTAGAGCTTCTGGAACCGACCCGCTGGCAACGTGCGAGTCGAGCCAGCGTTGCGTGCGCCGCGCGTTTCGACGAGGCCAAGATCGTTCCACAGTACGAAGCGCTCTACCGACGCGTGCTGGACCTGTGACCTACTGGCACGGTCTCTTGCTCGGTCTCGTGCAGGGTTTGACCGAGTTCCTGCCGGTATCGAGTTCCGGACACCTGGTGGTTGTCGAGACGGTGCTGGGGGTCTCGACACCCGGCGTCGTCGTGGAGGTTGTGCTCCACGTCGCCACGCTGATTGCCGTGGTGGTCGTGTATCGGTTGCGGCTCAAGACACTGGTTGCGGGCGCCGTGCGCGGTGACCGACGCGCCTGGTGGTACCTCGGTCTCTTGGCCATTGGATCGGTGCCTGCCGCGGTCGTTGGCCTCGCCTTCGCTGACATATTCGAGCGTGCTTTTGACTCCTTGTTCTTGGTTGGGTGTAACTTCATCGTGACCGGTGCGATCCTGTGGAGTACAAGGTGGATCCGGACGCCGCCCGCCGCCGACCGACCGTCGGCGGGAGGTGCTGCGGCGGTCGGCGTCGCGCAGGCCTTCGCGATCTTCCCAGGTATCTCCCGGTCCGGGACCACAGTGGCGGCCGGTCTCTGGCTTGGTGTGAAGCCGGAAGAAGCCGCGGAGTTCTCCTTCTTGTTGGCGATCCCGGCGATCGCGGGCGCAGGGCTGCTCCAGCTACCCGATCTCTCGAGCGCGACGTACCAGGTGGGATGGGGACCGTTGTTGGCGAGCTTCATCGTGGCGCTGCTGTCAGGCGTGGTCGCCATTCGATTTCTCATCGCATTGCTCAAACGCCGTGCCTTTCACCGATTCGCCCCATACTGCTGGGGACTCGGAGCGGTCACCGTATGGTGGGCCCTCGTAATGTGACGAGTTACGACGGCGTGCCGCCGTCGGAGTTGGAGCGGAGGTTGGGTGCGCCGCGATGTCTCGTTTATGAGAGCGTGACGAGCACGCTCGATGTCGTCCACGAGTGCGCGGAGCAGGGGGCGGCCGAGGGAACGCTCGTGTTGGCTGAGGAGCAGGTCTCTGGTCGGGGGCGTCACGGAAAGCGCTGGCACAGTGCCCCTGGTGCGGGCATCTGGTTGGGTCTACTGCGACGCCCGGCGCGTTTGACCGAGAGCGGGCTCATCGCGCTGCGTGTCGGACTCGCTGTCGGTGAAGCCCTCGACGCGCTTCAGGTGGAATCGCGAATCAAATGGCCCAATGACATCGTAGTGTGCGATCGGAAGCTCGGCGGTATACTCTGCGAGACGCGCTCGGGAGAGGCGCGTGGTGAGTGGATCGCCATCGGGATCGGCATCAACATTCGGGGGCGCTTGCCACACGAGTTGGGGGACCGGGCAATCTGCCTCGAATCCGTGCTGCCCAACCCGAGCCGACTGGACGTGCTCGACCGGCTCGTGCCGCTCCTCATGCAGCTCTCGGATGCGCCATCGCTGACGGACGCGGAACTCAGTGCCTTCCGTGCCCGCGACTGGCTACGCGGACGCCAGGTCGTGGCGCCGGTGGCAGGAACAGTGGTCGGGATTGCCGCAGACGGGACCTTGCTCGTGGAGTCGTCTGGAGAGGTCACACGGATTCGTGGAGGAACCGTTGTCCCAGCGTGATCTGCCGCTCTGGGCGCGGGCCGTTGCCGCGCTCCTTCTCCTGGTCGCATCATGGTGGCTCGTCCACACCGACGCGGTACGCGATGTGGCAGGGGACACGATCGCCGTGCTCGGTCTGGGGATCATCGCAGCGTCTATTCTGCGAGGGATGCACCTTCCTCTCGGGCTGTGGCCGGCCGGGCCGTGGCGTTCCCGCTTTTCGAACAGTGCTGTGGTCGGTGTCGCCCTGGTGGTTGGCGTTTGCTTCGTGGTCTTTGCGCCTCCCAAGACGCTTGGCGCACAGCTCGACCCGGCACTGTTCGTCAGCGTCGTTGCGGGGGTGATCGCGTGGGGCGTCGCGTGGGCCATGGTGAGGCAGCACCGGTATCGGTGGTGGTATGGGATTGCCGTCGGGCTGGGATTGCTGCCCTTCCTCGTCGCCGTCTTCGGCGCGAAGCTCACCGGCGCGCCGCTCTGCCTCGTTGCTGCCACGCCCGTGGACCAGGGGACGCCGTGCGAGGCGCCTGCGCTACAAACTCTCGTGTTCCTCATTGCGGTGGTGTCGCCGGTGGCGCTCGTGACGCTCGAGATCGCGTTCCGCCGTCTGCTCATTGGCCAGCCAGACCAGTCCGGTTTGCTGCTCGTGCTTGTGGCGGCGGCTGTCCACGCAGGCTGGCTCGCCCTCGTCGCCCCGGCCACGCCGGCCATCGGCGTTCCGTGGTGGATCGGCGGCGTTGTCGCCGTGGGGGCTGGGGCACTGTTCTCGTTGTCGCGCTCCGTCCTGGTATCCAGCGTGTATTCGGGCGTGGCGCTCGCCTCGTACGAGGCGCTGGTCCGCGCCACGCCGATCATGCCGGGAACGGCAGGTGAACCGGTCGACGGCTGGCCGTATCGAAGCGGCGCCGTGCTCGTGGCGATCGTTCTTGCCACTATCGTCCAGCGCCGGTGCGGT
>JAOTWK010000145.1 GCA_029862935.1 Gemmatimonadota bacterium
CTGGGATCCAGGACTTCTGGAACCGCAAGGGTCTGATCTCGGAGCGGGGGATTCGGAAGCAGGCGTTCTTTGTCTTGCAGCAGTACTACCGCGAGGTCGCGGAGACCTACGAGCCGCGCGAGTAGCCGTTGCAGGCGCTGCTCGTCTACGCGAATCCCAAGCCGGTCCGCTGAGGGCGCTGCCCGCCTCCACGGTGTGGGTGCTCCTGGAAGGACGGCTCACGGCAACGGCAGCCGGACGGTTCGTGGCGGATCTCCCGGCTGTCCTGGCACGCCGCAAGGATCGTGTGGTGTTGCAGCGCACGGCCTCGCTGGACTCCGCGGGGGGTGCGCTGACCGCGTCGCGAGATCGGCCTATGGCATGATCGCCGCCCCCCGGGCGACAACCGGCTCGCTACGGTTCTGCAATCCGGTCGATGATCCGACGACGAGCGGGCCGCGCGGCGGAGGTGGTCACGCTCGAGCGACCCGCCCCCACGCGCGGCACGACCGAGTGCCCTTCACCAGCACTACATGGCCATCGGCGTGTCGGTGTTCCAGATGTCGCTCACGCAGAGCCACGAGCCGTCCGCCTGACGCTGGTAGGTCGCGTGCCACTTGCCGACCATGTTCACCGGCGTCGCGTCTGGGGGGGCTAGGTCGAGCGTGAAGGCACCGCGTGCATAGGCCAGGTCGCCGTCACCGGCCACGCCCTGCGGAGTGAGGGTGAACCCGGTGACCGGCGGGAGTGCCGTCGCCCATGCGACGATCGCGTCGTGTCCCTGGAACATGGGCTCGTTGGGCGGCATCCGCACGGCATCCGTCGTGTAGTAGGCGGCATTTGCCTGCCAGTCTTGCGCGACCACGGTGGCGGCGTACTGCTCGAGCATGCCGCGGATGGCGGTTTCGTCTGCCGCGGTGAAGGTGGGTGGGGGGGTGACGGCGGGCTGGCAGGCCGCGATCGGAAGAACCAAAGCCAAGGCGGGAACCAAGTGACGGAACTTCATGAGACCTCGTGTGTGAAAGATGCGCAGGGCGGCCGGGTTGCCCCGACCGCCCGCGCCACCCAAGCTGCGGTGACTGCTATTCGATGGTGACCGTGATCTGCCGCGGCTTGGCTGCCTCGACCTTCGGCAGCAGCACCGTCAACAGACCCGACTCGAACTTCGCGACGATCTTGCTCGCATCAATCGTCGTCGGCAAGGTGAACGAGCGTTCGAACATGCCGTACGTGCGCTCGAACCGGTACACCTTGTCGTCCTGCCGCTCCTCTTCCTTCTTCTCGCCCTGGAGCGTGAGCACGTTGCCCTCGACGGAGATCCTCACGTCTTCCGGCCTCACCCCCGGCAGCTCGGCCACGAGGCGGATCGTATCCCGCTCTTCGATGACGTCCACCGGTGGCATCCCATGCCCGAACAGCGAGCGGTTCTCATCTCGCTGGAACCCGGACTCGAGCATCTGCTCGTAGAGCCGGCCGAGGCGGTTGGGATGGCGTGTGTCCAGTACCGACCACATGGGATTGAATTTCGTGACTTGCATGGTCCGACCCTCCCAGGGTGGACGCGCTAGTTGCGCGCGGCCGCGATGTGGTGGAAGGTCGAGTTGGACACCTCGTAGGCCTCGAGCTCGGGCGTTCTATCGAGCACCTTGTCCAGACTCTTCAACACCTGGGGATACGTGTCGCGGGCATACGTCTCCGCGCTTTCCTTCGTGTCCCACAGGCTGATAGCCACCGCTTCGTTGCGGTTGGCGGCGACGAACGTGATCTCGTCCTTGAACCCATTCTGCTTGCGCAGCACGGGCAGAACGTCTGTTTCCACCCGGCGGGTGAACTCAGCGGCCGAGTTGGCCTTGAGGTGCAACGTGAGGTTCCGAGCGTACATGTGCGACTCCTTGATGCAACCAACATGAACCTGCGCTACCTGCTGGTGATTCCCAGCTTGCGGAACGTAGCTGACTTTACTAACTTTGTCAAGTGATGGTTCCCAGCTGGTAGTTGCTTGACCAAGTGTGGTTAAACCAAGCGGAGCTCGGCCAGGAGGACCCCATGGACGTGTCATTCACGATCCGGCAGCAGCTCGAGCTGCTGGAATTGGGGCAAAAGGACCTCGCCCGGGCGGCTGGCGTGACTGAGTCGTACATCTCCCAGTTGCTGACGCGGAAGAAGGCACCGCCGGCGCCGGACCGGACGGACATCTATGACCGGATGGACCGGTTCCTGAAGCTGCCGATCGGGGAGCTGGCGAAGCTCGCCGACGCCCAGCGGAAGGACGAATTGAAGCGGAAGCTGGGGGACGAGCCCGCCCCGCTGTTCCTGGAAGTCCGCGCGTTGATCCTGCGGAAATGCCGTCCCGACAAGGAACGGGAGGTCCGCGTGGTGTTCGAGAAGCAGCCCTTCGGCGAGCTCGAGCGCCTGGTTACCCAGAAGCTGCTCGACGTCGTGAAGCGCGTGGCCCGCGCGGAGCTGCAGAATGACTACTGGCTCCGCACGGTGGCGCGACTCGGCGGCCGCAGCTTCGAAGAGATGCGGGTGATCGTGCTGGAGTTCCTCGATACCGACATCTTCCACCTGTCGGTCGAGCACTGCGTGTCGTTCCTGGATCCCCTGATTGCCTCCTGGGACATCGACCTCGCGACGTTCGGACTCGAAATCGTCCTGAACGAGCAGGTCGCCGCCGACCATGTGCGCCGTATCGAGTTCGTCGAGCGAGGGCCTGAGGGACCGGCTGAAGAGCCGGGGCTGCACGACTTCCTGCACGACCCGTCCCTGAGCGGCACCACGACGGCGGAGGAAGTGGCGTTCCTGAGAACGCTGCGCTTCCAGGACAAGCGACCCACGGCGCTCTATTACTACCGCGAGCTCCAGAGTCTGCGGGATCCGCTGCACTTCCGAACGGTGCAGACGGGTTGAGCCGATCCCCAATGCGGATCCAGTCAGTCGCGCGAGCCTGCCACTCACCCGGGTTCTTTGCGGCTGGTTAGCCCCGAGCCTCGGACCATCCCGCCGAGGCACGGGCGGAGGCCGACCGGCTCCGCGAGAGACCTAGGCCTGATGGCCATGCCGAAACCGTCAGGCGCCGCTCGAGAAGTACGATCCGCCGCAGCCGGTGCGCTGCTGGGATGGCGATATCACAAACCACACCCACACTCGACTCTCGCATAATGCGTTGATTCACAAGACCTAGCCGCACGCAGCTACCTCAGCCGCACGCGGCCAAACTCGCCGTGGACGGAATGGGGTTCACCTCCGCGCGGCCTGCGGCCCGTGCTCGCTGCGCTGCGCGTCAGGGCGTCGCGGGTTCACCTGCGGCAACCGGCGGTCGCCTCGGTGTCCTTCGGATCGAATCCCGCCGTCTCGACTTCCGAAGGGCCGGCGACGTTAGCACCTCGCGTCGTCGGCCCCCGGGCTACCCAACGTGGAGTTGCTGTTTGCGTTGCCGTTTCTCGGCGGCGCGCGACGCATTCGTCTCCCCCCCTCACTCGGTCACCCGGTAGCGTACCGCCATCCCGGCGGCATTGTGGAACGTGACGTGGCAGTGGAACAGCCAGATCCCCGGATTGTCGGCGACCATGTCGGCCGTGAGCATCTCCATGGGCATGACCGCCGTGACGTCCATGCGCATGTGGTGGATCGTGACGGTGTTGCCGTGCCAGTGGGGTGTGTGGAAGTCGAAATCGTTGGTGGAACCCATGACGTACCAGCGGACCCGCTCGCCCGTGCGGAACGTGAGCTGCTCGAGCGGCATGGCACCGAACTCGAACCCGTTGATGCTGAAGTGCACGAACCACGGATAGAAGTTGTCCAGTTCCGAGGGATCGGCACGGGGGCCGGCGGCCAGCAGCGACTTGGGCATGTTGCTGTCCGCCAGCCAGCTCGCCTCTTCATGAACCTGTGCGAAGGCCGCGACCACCTCGCGGTCCACGTCCTTGGGCGTGCCGTCGGGCCGGGCCTGCCCGCGCGCCGTCACGATCATCGCTCCCAGCAGGCCGGTGTTCACGTCGCGCGTTCGTCCGTGTGCGAGTGGTACATCCACATCACGGAGCTGCCCTCGCTGTCGGTGGGGCCGGCGCGCTCGGGGACCGGCCAGACGTACACGTGGGTGCCGCCGGGCGGCACGCCGTCGTCCGCCTTGTCGGCGCCCGCGGTGCCGTCGTCATAGGGCGCGCCTTCGGAGTCCTTGCGGTAGAAGACGCCGTGGGGGTGCACGCTGTAGGGATGCGCCCCGTTGTTGCGGAACACCACGCGGATCGTATCGCCCACCACGCCGCGGATCAGGGGACCGAGGAAACCGAGATGCGCCCACTCGGGTGGAACCGGCTTCAGCGTGGTGAAGGTGCTGTCGGTGTACTCCCGGTACAGGACCTTGCGGTACACCGTGCTCACAGAACGGGACGGTCCGTGTTGGACGAACGCGGTGTCCTGGTAGGGCTGGCCGGTGTGCCGTTCGTCCCGCCCGGCACGTAGTCCCAGGGCACGTCGTCCGCGGCCACGTAGTACGTACGGGTCACGCCGCCGGGCGCCGCGGCGTAGGCGAAGGCGAAAAGCACGGCGAGCGAGAGCACGAAGCGCTGCCCGGGCATGGGAGGACTCCTTGAAAAGGCTGGGGCTGGGACGTCCCAACCTACCGGCGGGGCCCGCCCGGTCAACCCCGCACGCGTACCGGTGGCACCTGGGGATCCCGGCGTCAGGCGCCGCCAGGCGATGCGGGCGTCGTCACTGTCGGCGAAGGCACGCATGGCGATGCCGGAAACCGAGATCGGCCAGCGTGGGGTGCGCGGAGACCTACGAGCCGCGCGAGTAGCCGGTGCAGGCGCTGCGCACGTACGTGCATCCCAAGGCGGTTTGGTGAGGGCGCTGCCTGATCACCAACGGTGGTGTACTGGTGGCGTGCCACCGCAGCCAGACTCGGCCTACTTCAGCCAACTACACCCAAACGCGACCCTCACGTCACTCGCTGAAGCCAAGGACGCAGCCAAACTCAGCGGCATCCACCCCAACCGCCGTCACCGCGCCGGCGGTGCGGCATCCGGCTCCCTCCGCGCCACTTTTCTGGCCGAATCCTACGCCGCATGGTATGGTAGAGTACCCCCACGGGGGTCGACCCGTGATGGATCTGCCGGATCGCCTCGTCGAGGCGCTGAAGGACTGCTACGCGCTCCAGCGCGAGCTGGGCCACGGTGGTATGGCCACGGTCTATCTCGCTGAGGACCTCAAGCACCACCGTCCCGTCGCGCTCAAGGTCCTGAAGCCCGAACTCGCCAGTACGCTGGGCCCCGAGCGTTTCCTGCGCGAGATCGAGATCGCCGCGCGCCTCAACCATCCCCACATTCTCCCGCTGCACGATTCAGGGGAAGCTCGTGGCTTCCTCTACTTTGTCATGCCGTATGTCGAGGGGGAATCGTTGCGGGATCGGCTGAACCGGGAGAAGCAGCTGCCGTTGGATGAGGCCATGCAGATTGCCCGCGAAGTGGCGGACGCGCTCTCGTATGCGCACAGCCACGACGTGATCCATCGGGACATCAAGCCCGAAAACATCATGCTCGAAGCAGGGCACGCGGTGGTCGCGGACTTCGGGATCGCGCGCGCCATTACCGCCGCCGGGGGCGAGAAGCTCACCGGCACCGGCATTGTGATTGGGACGCCGGCCTACATGAGCCCGGAGCAAGCGGGGGGGAGCGGGGAGTTGGACGGCCGGAGCGACCTGTACAGTCTGGGTTGTGTGTTGTACGAGATGCTGGCCGGCGAACCGCCGTTCACCGGGAGCACGGCACAGGCCGTCTTCGCCCGACATATGCTGGAGAACCTCCCACCGCTTGACATCGTTCGTCCCTCCGTCCCGCCGACCGTGACCGAGACGATCGAGCGGGCGCTCGCCAAAGTGCCCGCCGACCGGTTCGCGACGGTTTCAGAGTTCCGCGCTCGGCTGGAGACGCTCGCTGAATTCGCAGCGCGCGATGCGCACGATCAGCCGCACCGCGAGCCTTCGGGCCCAGGGCCGCTCAGGTTCTGGCGGGAACTCCACAAACGACTGGTACTGCATCTCGGCTTGGCCTATCTGGCCTTCGCATGGCTGGCCGTGGGATTCACGCGCACCCTGGTCGGGCGCGAGGTGATCAAACCGTGGGTGACCCCCATGGTTGTTCTCTTCTTGGCCGCCGGACTTCCGCTCCTCCTCGTCACTGCCTGGTCCCATGGACAACCGGCTCCGTTACGGGCCCCAACCGGAACGCAGCGCCACTGGCGGCGCTGGGTTCGAAGGGCCCGACCAGGCCACCTGCTATCGCTGCTTGCAGCCCTGGTCATTGCGCTGCTGGGCGGCCAGGCAATTCTGGATCGAGCCCCGTCGGCGGGGTCGGCTGTCCAGACCGCCGCCGTGTTCGACCCCAGACGGATCGCCGTCCTGCCGTTTGAGGACCAGAGCGAGAGTCGGGAATTCGGTCACCTGGCCCTGGTCTTTCCGCAGTATCTCACCGATCAGCTGAGTCGGCTGGACGGGATCGACATCCTGCCCTTTGCGGCGGTGCGACGTTACTACGACGGCAGCGCCCCACTCGATAGCGTCATGGGCGCCTTGAAGGCGGGGACCCTCGTCGAGGGTACCATCGTCGGCTCCGACAAGGAGATCCGCATCATCGTCAGGCTCACGGATGCGAACAAGGTCGCCGTGCTCCACAGCGCGCAGCACCACAGGCCGCGAGGAGAAACGCTCGCACTGCTGGACGATTTTACGAGTGAAATCGTCGCGGCGCTGCGCGCAGAACTCGGCGTCGTCGTGCGTGATCTCGAGCGAATCGCGGGCACGAACAGCGAGGAGGCCTGGGAGCGCTATGCCCGCGGGCGAGAGTGGGTGCAGCACGCGGACCAACTGTGGCGGGCTGGGGCACCTGAGCCGGCGTTGCGAACCTATGAGCGAGCGGACTCCGCGTTTGTCCGCGCACAATCAAGCGATCCGGCGTGGATCGACCCGATCGTCGAGCAGGGGTGGGTGACCTACCAGAAGGCACAGATCCTCAAGAAACAACTGCGCGTGCGCGACTCGGCCATGCTTCGGCACGGCATTACGCTGGCGGATCGCGCGCTCAGGGTGGAACCACGCAACGCGCGCGCGCTGGATCTCAGGGGGAGCCTGCGCTACTGGCTGCGCGAGACGGTCGATCACGCGGACGCGGTCCAACTCCGGGAAGGCGCGGAGCAGGACCTGCAGGCAAGTACCGACCTCAATCCGGGCAATGCCCATGCCTGGGATATGTTCGCCAACGTACTCCGAGCCGGCGGCAAGCACGCCGAAGCCAAGCGAGCTGCAGAGCGAGCGCTCGAAGCGGATCAATTCTACGAAGAACGGGCGACGATCCTCGCCCGACTGTGCCTTACCTCGCTCGACAGCCGAGATTGGGACGAGGTCACGCACTGGTGCGAAGCGGGACTTCGCGAGTTCCCACGGGACGTGGTCATGATCAACGCCGAGTTGCTCGCACTCGCCTCGGCAGGAGGCTTGAGGCCCGACGCCGGCCGAGCGTGGCGACTCTTCGGGGACTTCCTCGAGTTCAACCCACCGCAGGACAGGCCGAAGCTCCGGCCGGGGGCAATGCTCTACGTCGCTGCCGTGCTGGCGCGCGCCAAGTTGTTCGACAGTGCGAAGGCGGTGATACGGCAGGCGCGCGCGGCCGAAACCGCACCCGATCCGATGAATGACTACAACGAGGGGTACGTCTGGCTGCTGCTGGGAGACAAGGAGCAGGCACTGCGATTGGTGCAGCGCCACCTGGAGGCCATGCCAGGGCGCAAAGAGTCCATTGCCGCCGACTGGTGGTGGGATCCGCTGCGGAGTGACCCTCGCTTTCTCGACCTCTTGAATTAGTCAGACGCCGAGAATCCCGAGCACGCGCCGGGTACGGGAGGACGGTCGGCATGTGAGCCCTCCGCCGCCGGCGTGATGCGGTGCCTGCCCGCTGATTGAGCAGCCCGCTGACAGCGGAACACGCCCACGCCGGCGTTCCGGACCAGCCATGCCTCGTCCTGCGGGACCTTCTCGGCTCTACCTGTCGACGATGCGCTCGGGGTCCCCGAGT
>JAOTWK010000146.1 GCA_029862935.1 Gemmatimonadota bacterium
GCCGGCGGCTTCCATGTCGAGTGGGTACAGGCAGACGGCCGCTCGGTGAGCGGCCCACCGGTCGCCTACAAACCGGTGAAGGTCGGAAGCGCTGAGAAGGAACGGTATCTGGAAGAAATGGGGCGCGGTGGATTGATGATCGGCGTGGAGAACGAGAACGGGCAGGTTCGCGCGAGCTTTCGGCGCGGTCCCGGCCGCCGTGCCGCCCCCCAGGCTGACGATCTCGAGTGGCCCGCCGTCATGCCGGCATTCGAGGCGGCGTCTGTCTATGTCACGCCATGGGGTGAGCTCTGGGTCGCGCGATCGATGCCGGCCGGAAGCGGTCCGACCTTCGATGTGTTCGACAGCAATGCGCAGCTGGTGCGGCGTATCGTGCTCCCGGATGGGCGGCGTCTTGTGGGGTTCGGCAAGAACGCAGTATTTGCGGTGCGGATAGACGAGTTCGACTTGAACTGGTTGGAGCGCTACCGGGTGCCGTCGTAAAGCGGCCACGCACGCGCTCTGTGTCTCTGCACGATTCACGAACGCCCTTTCGAGCTGATCGAAGGGGCGTTTGTCTGTCTCGCGCTACCAAGCATCTGGCCATCACGGTGTCTGCACCCCATCTTGTGACATATGTGAAACGCGGCCCACTCGGTGCACCGCGTCCTCAGGTTCAACGGATCACTCGGAGGTAACCGATGGCGGATCGTGTGAAGAAGGTGAACTACTGCTACATGAAGGTGCCAAACCGGCCGGGACAGGGCGAACGCGTGCTGAGCGAGATCCGCGACTCGGGCATCAACCTCCTCGCGTACTCGGGCTTTCCGATCGGGAAAGGCAAAGCGCAGCTGGACTTCGTGCCGGATGACCTGGGAGCCCTCAAGCGGCTCGCCAAGAAGAATGGCTGGCGATTGAGCACGACCAAGAAGGGCTTCCTCGTGACCGGCGGCGACCAGATTGGCGCGGCACATCGCCAGATCAAGAAGCTGTCGGACGCCAAGATCAACATCACGGCGGCCGACGCGATTGCGGCGGGCAAGAAGCGCTACGGCATGATCATCTGGGTCAAGCCTAACCAGTACGCTCGGGCTGCGAGGCTGCTGCGAGCGAACTGACGGGGGCTCAGCCAGCGGGGCAATCGCGCCGCGAGACGGAAATACGTCCTCGCGGCGCGATTCGTACCCTTGGCGACCTAGAATGTGCTCTACAGCGATACCCCCTCCGCGCACTACGATGCCGCGTCAGCGTGGGAGCCCAACGCTCGAGCACATGAGTACGCGCATCGACGTGCGCTCTAGGAGTATCGCTGTGAAGCTAAGGCCTCTGCCCCTGCTGCCCCTCCTGCCCCTCCTCCCCCCCTATGCAACCCTTTGAGCCTCTCGAAACACCAACAGATGTGAACGCCACGGACGCATTGGCACAGCTCGGCGACCGGGCCCTCGCCGAACGGGTACAGCGGGATGGCGACGATACAGCCTTTCGCGCACTGTACCGCCGGCACACGCCCAGGCTCTACCAGTTCACGCTCCGCGTACTCGGCGGCAATGAGCCGGATGCAGAGGACGTTGTGCAGGAGACGTGGCTCCGCGCGGTGGAACGCCTGAGTGAGTTCCGCTGGGAAGCCGAGCTGGGAACGTGGCTCACCGGCATCGCGCTCAATCTGTGCCGCGGCCTGTTCCGACGGCACGATCGTCGATGGATCGCGATGCGGGAGGATCTCGACTTGGTCGCTGCGCCGCGACAGGAGCACGAGCGGATCGATCTCGAGGCAGCCTTGACGAAGTTGCCACCTGGGTACCGGACCGTGGTGATCCTGCATGATGTCGAGGGCTTTACGCACGAGCAGATTGCCGAGCGACTTCAGATCTCGGCGAACACATCCAAGAGTCAGTTGTCTCGCGGCCGAAAACTGCTGCGGTCGCTACTTGGACCCCACGAAAGTGAGCAGGTGAGGGTGTGAGATGCACGAGAACCAACGGAACGATCTAAGCGAGCAGGAGCGTGCGGAATTTGCTGCGCTCGCCAGAGAGCGCGATCCCGGACGCCTCCTCGAAGAGCGGACGGTCCTGACGCTTCGCGAACAGCGGCTCATCGGGAAACGCTTCCGCCCGCGCTGGTACCGACGTCTCCCGATTGTGGCGGCAGGGCTGGCGGCAGCGGTCGCCCTGTTTGCCGCGGGCTTGGCGGTCGGGCAGTGGATCGGTACGCGCACGGTGGCCGAATCCATGGCGGCAGCGAACCATCAGACGGCCATGCAAGCCGCTGCGGCAGTGCAGCGTGCGGGCTCGGCCTACGTGCTGGCACTCACCGCGCTGACGCAGGTTGCTGACACGGCTGAGGGATCGGCAGTGGCGCAGGGTAGGGAAGCCGCCCTGACCTCGTTGTACGCTGCGGTTCGTGAGCTCGTGCTGCTCGCGCCGGACGATCCGATGGCGGTGGCATTGCGGCAAGAGTTCGAACGGATGCGGATGCGGGGGCGCGGGACGGCAGACGTGACACCAGTAACCAACCTCGTCTGGTTTTGAGCGAGGTCCCGATATGGAGGTAACGATGCGTATCACCCCACTGACGATCGGCCTGGCTATCTCGAGCTGCATGCTCTCGTTGACGACCGGGCTCGGCGCCCAACAGCAACGAGCAACCGTCTGTGGTGCGGACGAAGTGCCGCGAGGGGAGATAGGCTACTCGGGATTCGAGTGCAACTGCGTGCTCAGCTTCTTCGAGGAGAAGCGTCCGGAGGGTCAGTTCCTTTACCGCTTCCGCTCCGAGCCGGTGATCACGGGCATCAAGGATGCTGGGCCGGCTGACGGGAAGTTGCGTGTGGGTGACGTCGTGACGGCGATTGATGGCCATCTCATTACGACCTACGAAGGAGGACGGCGCTTTGCCAATCCGCAGCCGGGTCAGGCGTTGACGCTGGCCGTTCGACGCGGTGGTCGGGAGGTCGATGTGCAGATCGTGCCAGGGCTGGAATGCTTCCGGGTTAAGGTGGCACCGCCTGCACCGGCGGCCGCGCCTGCAGAGCCTGCAGCTCCCGCACCGCACGTCGCTGTTGAAGTGCGGCCACCAGTAGGTGTCGGAGAGCCTGTACCCGAAGAAGCGCCGATCTTCGTTGTCGAAACCCCGAGACCGCCGAGTGCACCGGCACCGGCACCGGCTCCACTTCGTCCGCACACGGCGCTGCCCAAAGGGTGGTTCGGATTCGGTATCAGTTGCTCGGACTGCGTGGTGAAGATCACGAGGGAGACGGACGTTCCCGTCTGGACGTTTAGTTCCCCTCCAACGCTCGAGAACGTCGAGTCAGGTAGCCCTGCGTATCGCGCCGGCATGCGTGCGGGGGACGTGCTCACGTATATCAACGGGCAAGAACTGACCAGCGCTGAAGGAGGAAGGCGCTTCGGAGCGGTGCAGCCGGGAGACACCGTCGACTTGCGCTTCGTGCGGGACAACACTGCGCGGGACGCACGCGTGGTCGCAGGTGAGCGGGTGTGGAGTATCGAGCGTTTCGATCCTCTCGAGTACTCACCGGAAGGTGTTGCTTCCCGACCGCCTCCCGAGTACAGGCAGCTGAGCACCACTCGCTTCACAGGCATACTCGGTGACGCGCACATCCAGGTCACCGGTGGTCCGATTACCGTGAGCCGCACGGAAGAAGAGGTGGTCATTCAGAGCCGGGATATCACGGTGAGGATACGGAAGCGGTAAGGGATAAGGCATAAGGGGTAAGGGGCGTTCCTTACTCCTTGCCCTTACAGATCTCGTATCGCCTCGATCGGATCGAGTCGTGCCGCCCGGCTGGCCGGGTACCAGCCAAACAGCAATCCGATCCCGAGGGCAAACACCACCGCGAGCACGGTGCCGGGGATGTGGAGCGGGATGACGAGGTTCCGTCCGAACCCTGCAGCGATGGCTTCAGTCACCAGGATGAGGCCGATTCCACCGCCGATGCCGAGGGCTCCACCAATCGTTGCGAGCGTGAGTGACTCTCCGAGGAAGAGACGCCGAATGTCGCGGTCGTCCGCGCCAAGCGCCTTCCGAATGCCGATTTCCCGGATACGCTCGCGGACGGAGATCAGCAGTACGCTGAAGAGCCCGATGCCACCGACGATCAACGTGACACCCGCAATCGTGAACAGCACCACATCCCACCCCCGCGCGATGTTGTCGGCCATGGCGAGGTCTTCGAGGACGGAAGCATTCTCGTTGTCGACGTCGAAGTCATCGGCACCGCGATGTCGCTGCCGTATCAGCGTTCGGCCGGACTCCATGATTGTGGGGAAGTCTGCGTCGGCTCCAACTTGCAGCAGCACGTTGTCGACGCGGTTCTGTCCCTTGTGGTACAGGGTCATGTACGTGTACGGCACAAAGATTCTGCGGGCCATGAACGTGATCTCGGCGGGGATCAACTCGAACTCGATGGGTGCGACGACACCGATCACCTGGAATCGGATACCCTCGATGTGAATCGGCCGGCCAATCGGATCCGTCGCGCCGAAGAACGGCTCGACGAGATCTGCGCCGAGCACGGCAACGCGCGCGGCGTTGTGGATGTCGAGCGGCACGAACTCGCGTCCACGGACAACAGGCCAGTTTCGGAACTCGAGATAGCCGGCATCGATCCCGTCTATCGGGACAGCCCGTTGGTCTCGCGGTGTCACGGCGAGACGCTCCCCCGCGAAGTTGCGAGCGAAGGAACGCTCGACACCAGGGAGTACTCGTGCTGCCTCGACATCCGATAGGCGGAGTCCGGTGTGGCGTAACGCCTCGGCGCCACGCGCGTCCGATCTGGGCCCTCGATCGTACAGCTCGAAGGTTCCCGGCATGCCGATCCGCGACAACTCCTCGTGCGCCATCACTTTGATGGCGGCTGAGAGCGAGGTCATGGAAACGAGCGACGCCGCGCCGAACACGATGCCGCCGAGCGTGAGGAGCGACCGCAGGGGGTGCGCGCGGATCTCTCGCCCAGCGTCGAGCGCGAGCTCGACAAGGGTGCCGGCATATGCAGCCGGTCGGGAGCTGCTAGCCATAGCGCAACGCTTCGACCGGCGACAGGCGGGCTGCACGGAACGCTGGATAGAACCCGGCAGCGATGCCGACTCCGAGTGACGTCACGAGCGCCACGGCGGCCATCGGGCCGGTCACGGCGGCGGGCATCTTCATGAAGTGTGCGACCACTCCAGTGAGCGCGGTCCCAAGCCCCAGTCCGACTGCGCCCCCGAGGGCCGCTATCACCAAGACCTGGGCGACGACCTGGGCAAAGATCTGATGTGCCGATGCACCGAGGGCGAGACGAGTGCCGAACTCCCGCACACGCTCGACCACGGAAGCAAGCAGGATGTTGGCGATCACCACTCCGCCACCGACGAGCGAGACGATGCCGACCACCAAGAAGATGAAGTTGAACATCATGAAGAATGCGGCGTCGTCGTTCCCACCGGCGCCAGAAGGCGTGATATCGAAGTCTTCCACGCCGTGACGCAAGAGGAGCATGTGTTTGACTTGGGCTTCTGCCGCACGGGTGCCGGTGGGTGTCGTGGCCTTGAGCGTCAGAAAGCCCAGCCGGTCATCGTCACCGGAGTACTGTGTAAAGGCGGTCGTGATCGGGAGATAGGCGCGCTCGTTACGATATTCCAGCTCGTTGCCGCTCCACACGGCGAAGTAGAACTCTTCGCGCTCCATGACGCCGACAACGGTGTAGTTCTTCCCACCGAGGTTTACCAGCTGTCCGAGTGCGCGCTCCGGCCGACCGGCGAACAGGGAATCGGCGTATTTCCAGCCCAGCACGATGACACGTGCGCGGCGGCGCACGTCCAGGTCGCTCAGGTATCGTCCAAACAGCGGCCGGATGTCATTGATCACGGCGTAGTCCGGTGTCGTGCCGATCACCGGTCCGACGAAGTCGACGTCGCTCACTCTGTACTCCAACTGTTGGAACCATCCGGGCGCGACGGCAGAGAGGGATGTCGCGCGGTCCTTGAGATAGGCGGCATCTCGGTAGGTCAGTCTTTCAGACGCCAGGTCTACCGCCGTCGGCTGCTCGGCCATCTCCCGGTCGCGCACGATGACGGTACCGTAGCCGCCGACCTCGGCGATGAAGTCTTGGGTGTGCTTGGTCTGGCCGCCGAACAGCGCCAGAACGGTCACGATGCTCGCGGTACCCAGGATCAGACCCAGAAGTGAGAGCAGGGTCTGGCCTGCATGGCGCCGCGCTTCATCAAACCCGACGAGCAGGGCCTCCAGGAAGTTCACGCCGCGACCTTCCCGTCGGTGATGCGCACGAGGCGATTCGCCTCGGCTGCGACATTGGGGTCGTGTGTCACCAGGACGATTGTGTTGCCTGCCGCATGCACCTCACGAAAGGTTTCGAGAACCTCGGCGCCCGACTTGGAGTCCAGGTTGCCGGTTGGCTCGTCGATGAGGAGAATGGCAGGCTCCCCGACCAGCGCGCGCGCGACGGCAACCCGCTGACGCTCACCTCCGGAGAGCTCCTCCGGCCGGTGCTTGAACCGGTGTCCAAGACCGAGCCGCTCGAGCAAACCTCGAGCACGACCGAGACGCTCGCGCCGTGAGAAGCCCCCGCGGTACTGCAAGGGCAACGCGACGTTCTCCTGGATCGTGAGTCGCGGCATCAGGTTGAACGTCTGAAAGACGAAACCGACCTTCTGGTTCCGCACACGGGCGAGCGCCCGGCCGCGTAGCGTACTCACGTCGGTTCCGTCGAGGAAATAGCTCCCTGCGGTGGCCGAGTCGAGGCAGCCCAAGATGTGCATGAGCGTGCTCTTGCCCGAGCCGGACGGTCCCATGATGGCGACGTACTCGCCGGACTCGACGTCGACGTCGACACCCCTGAGTGCTGGGACGTCGACCCGCCCCAGCCGATAGACCTTGGTGAGATCGCGTGCCTCGAGGAGAGCCATCGGGTCAGCGCCCGCGCGCCCGTGCGCGCCGTGCTGCTTCGACCGGGTCCTCGAGCGCCACCGAGTCACCTGCGGCCAGGCCGTCGAGCACTTCGACAAACGAGAGGTCGCTCAGCCCCAGGGTCACGGGAGCCGTCTCAGTCTCGCCGCCGCCCACCCGATGCACGATGGCTTCGCCCTGTACGAAGAAGACAGCCTCCACGGGCAGGCGGATGACGTCGTTACGTGACGGGCCCGCGATGCGCACGTTTGACGTCATGCCTGGTCGCAGGATCCTGGCACCGACCCGGACCTCGATCTCGACGTCGAAAACCCGTACCCGCTCTTGCTGACGCGCAGCCGGCGGAACGAGACGGACGATCCCGAGAGCCGTGTCGCCGGGGAACGCATCGACGGTGATGCCCACCGTGTCGCCTTCTGCAACCTTCCCGATGTCCACCTCGTTGATTGCTGCCGAGATCAAGAGTGTAGAGAGATCGGCGATCGTAAACAGCTCAGTCCCGCCACCGAATGCGCTTGTCCCACCGACGACGGTTTCTCCTTCTTCGACTCCGCGCAGGATCACCACGCCGGCGGACGGGGCCGTGATGCGCGCTGACTGTGCTTGGTCGGTGGTCCGGACTCCGCTCGCCTCAATGAGCCGAAGTTGTTCACGCGCGGCTTGCAGGCGGTTCTGAGCCTGTTCGAGGGCGACGCGGCTCGACTCGACATTGGATTCCGAGATGAGCGATTGCGTCTCCAATTCCTGTGCACGCCGGTATTCGCGTCCGAGGTTTCCGACAGAGATTTCAGCGCTGCTGATCTCACTCCTCAGCTGTGCGAGCGCGTTGGCCTGCGCGATGTCGGGCACGATCGTCGCGAGTAGCTGGCCCACCCGCACGGAGTCGCCCTCACGCACGTGCAGGCGGCGCACGACGCCGGAGATGGGCGATTTCACGATGATTTGGCGTTCGGGCTCGACGAGACCTGTTTCCTCGATCGTGACGCGGATGGGCCCACGATCGACCACGGCGACGCGGAAGGGATAGGCGCTCGTGTCCTCACCGCCGTTCGCCGCCGAGCACGCAAGCGCGCCGGCCGACAGAACGGTGCAGAGGCCGAGCCAGGAGGGTGCTCGGGATGTCATCATTGCAGCCTTGATTGTG
>JAOTWK010000147.1 GCA_029862935.1 Gemmatimonadota bacterium
TTCGGTGCGTCTGGGATCGATGACGATGATATCCGCTCCGCGCTTCGCCGCAGCCTCGAGCCGCGCCATGTCCAGCGGTGGGGAGTCCGTGGCGGGGTTGGCTCCCCACACGACGAGGACTTCGGCCGACTCCATGTCGGTGAACATGTTCACCAACATGCGGCCCATCGTCACATGGGGCGCGATCATGGCGAATGACACGTAGCACAGCGCCCCGACGCCCATGGTGTTGGGCGAGCCGAACGGGAACAGGACATTGGAGGCAGACGAGACGGCAATGCCGGAAGGCTGAAACATGTCGCACAGCGACAGCTCGAACGCGCCCCGGCCAGTGTAGATCGCCACAGCCTCGGGTCCGGACTCCGCCTTGATCGCGTTGAGGCGGTCAGCGATGGTGTCGTACGCCTCGTCCCAACTGATGGGCTCGAACTCCAGCGTCCCCTTGGGGCCAGACCGCTTCAAGGGGGTGGGGATGCGGTGCTTCGAGTGGACGATTTCCGGTGCGTGCTGCCCCCGCCGGCAGATCATGCCCAGGGGGTGGCCCGAATCGGGGCGGATGTCGACGAGCCGACCCTCGCTGCGCCCGATCTCCACCCAACACCCGGCCGGGCAGATCCCGCAGATGCCTGGTACCCATTCGGTGGCGTTGGTGGGCTGAGCCATTGTGGTCCTTCGGGAAATCAGGGGATCGCTCGAGCCTGCGGTGCACGGAGCAGCGCTAGTTGGCTCCGTCCTCTTGGAGGAACGCCCGCACGATGACGATGGGTTCCTCGGGCACCGCCTCGTTCGGCCCGCGGCGACGCGTCGGGATCTTGGCGATGGAGTCCACGACGTTCATTCCCCGGGTGACCGACCCGAATACGGCGTATCCCCATGGGACTTCGCGGCTCGCATTGTAGTCAAGCCCCGCGTTGTCGACCAAGTTGATGAAGAACTGTGTCGTGGCGCCATGCGGGTCGGCAGTCCGGGCCATGGCGACGGTGCCGCGGAGGTTGCGGAGGCCGTTGTCGCCCTCGTTGTAGACGGGTGGGGCCGAAGAACGCCGGCGAGCCATTTCGGGAGTGTAGGTCCCCGCCTGGACCATGAACCCGGGCCGGACCCGGTGGAAGATGAGCCCGTCGAAGAACCCGATCTCGACGTGGCGTAGGAAGTTCTCAACAGTCCGCGGGGCACTCTCGCGGTCAAGCTGCAGGACAATGTTCCCCAGATTCGTCTCCAACACCACGGTGGGTGTCGGGTCGATAACCGGGGTGCCTTGGGCCGAGTCGGCGACCGCCGCCCTGTCGGGCTGGCCGCCCGAGCACGCGCTCGACACGAGAGCCAGTATCGCTGCCAACAGTGCTGTCGCGTTCCGGCGCACACCCTGCTCCCTGCAAACGGTTCGAAGATCGGTGTCCTTTGAAGGTGAACTGTAAACGGCGTCTTGACCAGCCCATGGCGGAAGCTCGCGGAGGGCGCGGGATTCGCTAGCTTAGTGCACGTCGACCGTCCAATGGGGGGAGTGGTGCAGCCGGAGAGCGAAATGCAGCGCGCGTATCTGGCGGCCATTGTGGCGGCCGGGTTCATGATCGCCTTTCAGGTCGCCGCGAAAGCGACGCGGGACGCGCTGTTCCTTTCCAGCTTCGACGTGACCCTGTTGCCTCGGATGGTGGTCGTGTCTGCCGTCGTCTCCGTGCTGGCGGCCATCGTCGCGTCGCGTTGGATGCCCCGAGTAGGGCCGGGCCGTCTCGTCCCGGCGGCGTTCAATGCCAGTGCTATCCTCCTCCTGCTCGAGTGGTGGCTCGTCGGGCGCGCCCCGCGGGCCACCGCGATCGTCGTCTACCTCCATTACGGCGCCCTCGGCGCCATTCTCATCTCCGCCTTTTGGTCGGTTGTCAACGAGCGCTTCGATCCGCGGACGGCCAAGACGTACGTGGGGCGCATTGCCGCCGGCGGCACGGTGGGTGGGCTTCTCGGTGGTATCCTGACCGAGCGGGTTGGCGCTTATTTCTCCGTGGCGACGATGCTGCCTATCCTGGCCGTCGTGCACGTGGTGTGTGCTGCGCTGGTGATGCTCGTGCGGCAGCGCGACGCGTCGACCGAGCCCGACCGTGAGCACGACGTGTGGGTCGAGCCAGGCCTCGAGCGGTCCGGCGTCTCGATTGTCTGGGGCACACCGTACCTCCGTGGCCTGGTCCTCCTGGTGCTGTTGGTGACCATCAGTGAGGTGCTCATCGATTATGTGTTCAAGGCCAGGGCCACACAGGCATACGGCGGTGGTGAAGCGCTGCTGCGTCTGTTCGCGCTCTTCTACACCGGCGTCGCACTGCTCACCGTCGTGATCCAAGCTGCCGCGAGTCGGCCGGCGTTGCAGGGTCTGGGGCTCACACGAACCGTCGCGTTGTTGCCCGTAGGCGCGGCGATCGGGAGCATCGGGGCCATCATCGTGCCGGGCCTTTCCAGCGTGATGGTTGCTCGCGGAACTGAGTCCGTGGTTCGCAATGGTCTCTACCGGGCCGGCTACGAACTGCTCTTCACCCCGGTTGCCCGAGAACAGAAGCGGACCGCCAAGACCCTCATCGACGTCGGCGTGGTGCGGATCGGCGACATCGTCGGCAGTGGACTGGTGCAGGCGGCACTCCTGCTGTTGGCAGGTTTGGCAGGTGTGGTGACGACACGGTCGCTCCTGGGCATCGCCGTGTTCCTGTCCGTCGCGGCCGTCATTGTGGCATTGCGGCTCCGCGCCGGATACGTGCGCACGCTCGAGAAGAGCCTGCTCTCCCGCGCGATCGATCTCGATCTGGACGAGGTACAGGACGCGATCACCCGAACGGCCGTGCTGCAGAGCGCCGCCACGCTGGGGCTCACGCGTATTCGCCCCAGCGTGGCGGATTCGGAAGCTTGGCGGGAGTCAGCAACCGAGGATCCCTCGGCACGAGCCGTCCCCACAGATCCCGAGGTCCAGCGGATCATCGATCTACGTTCCCGCAATGTTGCACGCGTGCGCGCGGCGCTCAGGGCGGGGCCGCTCGAGTTGGTGCACGTCCCGCACGTGGTACCGCTCCTTGCGTGGGACGATGTGTTGCATGATGCGATCGTGGCGCTGCGGGACGTGGCACCGCGCGTGACCGGGCAGTTGGTCGATCGGCTGCTCGACCGGTCGGAGGAGTTTGTCGTGCGGCGTCGTCTCCCGATCGTGCTCGCGTCGTGTCCGTCCGATCGTGCGGTGGATGGTCTGTTGCATGGGCTTGAAGATCCGCGGTTTGAAGTCCGCTACCGCTGCGGCCGGGCGCTCAACCGACTCATGGAGCTGAAGTCAGATTTGGTGGTTGAGCGCGAGCGAGCATTCGCGGCCGTGTTGCGGGAGGTCGCGGTCGACCGGGGTGTCTGGGAAAGTCATCGGCTGCTGGACCGCATGGAGGACGAAGCGTGGTCTCCAGTGATGGACGAGGTGCTGCGCGACCGAGCGAACCGCGCGCTCGAACACGTGTTCACGATCCTGGCACTCGTGTTGCCGCGTCAGCCGCTCAAGGTGGCCTTTCGCGGGTTACACACAGACGATCGTTTGCTGCGCGGCACGGCACTCGAGTATCTCGAGACCGCCCTGCCAGAGCAGATCAAGCGATCCGTGTGGCCATTCTTGGAAGGGGCGGGGAAGCCTCAGGCTCCACGCCGTTCGACGCAGGAAGTGCTCGACGATCTGTTGCAGTCGAATCAGTCGATCGCGCTGAACCTGGAGCAGCTGCGCAAACTCCGCGACTCATCCGGCGACGAGTAACCGGGTTCTCTTCAGGCCGTCACAGCTGCCAGCCGCCGATAGCGTTTCCCGATCAACACCGCCACCACGATCCAGATGCCGACGAGTACGAGATTGACCGCAGCCAGTTGCGTATAGGCGAACCCGAGGAGCGCTGTCGCACCCAGCCACGTGACCGCTGCCATGACGTCCCCCGCCCGCTGCGAGAACGAGTCCACCACCTGCTTGGCCTTGTACTTCTCTTCTCGCGTTGTCGGCAGGAAGAGCGCATGTCGCACGGTGTTGTTCAGCGAGTAGTCGGCTGCGTTCTCTCCAGTCTTGGCCCACCGGACGGCGGCGAGCAAGGGGACGAATAGAATGAGCGAATATGCCATGAAGGACACGATTGGGAGGATGAGCAGCGCGGCTGGAATCTTGAGGTGTTTGATGATGCGCGAGACGAGGAAGAGCTGCACCAGCATCCCTACGAGGTTCACCGTGCCTTGGAACCCAGAGTAGAAGCGCCCAATGATCTCCTCCTCAGTTGCGACCCCACTCGCGGCAGCACGGTCGGCTGCGTCCGTAATGAATGCCGAGAGGATGAACTCTCCACTTGTGTTGACCCAGTTGAGCAGCAGCACGAGGAGTGCCATCAGCAGCAGATAGCGGTTGCGCCAGACGAGCTGGAACGCGCCACCCGTCGATTTCGGTGGCTCATCCGCTACCACCTCTTCCGACGTGATCGCTCGAAACGTCCCACTCTCTTTTTGATACTCCGCGTCCGGTGCGCGGAACTCCCCGGTCGCCGCGCGAAACTGCCCGGTCGCCGCGGGCATCGTGCCGGTCGTGAGAACATCCGGAAGCAACGCCTCGGTACGTCGGCGCTCTCGGCTGTCGACGATATTGGTGACTACCACCCCAAGGAGAAGAAGTCCGCCGGCAATGAGCAGGGCGAACCCAATGCCAACGGCGCTCTGCAGCACGCCGGTGACCCAAGCCCCCGCCACGGCACCCGACGCCGATCCAAAGCCGACGATCGGAAACAGCCGTTTGCCTTCATCGGTGGTATAGACGTCGTTGGCGAACGCCCAAAACTGCGCAATGACCATGACGTTGAAGACCCCGAGCCAGATGTAGAACGCGATGCCGATCGGGATGTCGAGCGTGTAGAGCACATAGAAGACGGCGAGGCACACGACGAAGAACGTGGTGACGACATTGATGAGGCGACGGCGCGGCACGCGTGAGGCAATGGCGCCGTAGAGGGGAACCGCCGCCAGCAGCACGATAGCCTGCCCTCCTGCCGACAAAGCCTTGCCCTCGACCTCGGCCTGGGTGAGCACGAGCACTTCGCGCAACACCTTCATGATCGAGTACGCCACGAAGATCAGGAAGATGTTGAGCGTCAGCAGAAGCGCAGTCGTCGACTCGCCCGCCCGAATGTCCGTGACGAGCCGCAGAAGTCGGTCGATGAGACTCCGCCGTGGCTGCGTGTTCATGGTTGACCCGCCTTTCGTCTCACGAGCCGCTCATCATGGAAACCCGGTTCCCTGGAGCTCGCCCTGCCAAAGTGCCTCAATCTCGGCATTGCTCTCGCCGATGGACTCACCGGCCGCCGGCTCCGCAAGCGGCAACAGCACCCGGCCGCCAATGAGCGCAACCGCTCCCGCTGCGCCCGTGGCCATAAGGACCCCCAGCTTCGAAATGGCAAGGAGACCAGGATCGGCGAACGCGAGCTCCGAGATGAAGATCGCCATCGTGAAACCGATGCCCGCGGTCACGCCGACGATCCCCATGCTCCGCCAGGTGACCCCCTGCGGAAGCACGCACAGCCCGAGTCGCACGCTGATCCAACTCGCAGCGAGGACGCCAAGCGGCTTGCCGATGAAGAGTCCCAAGGTGACGCCCAGCAACACGGTCGTGGCGCCGGGTGCGCCGAATTCGATGCCACCCAAGTTGACGCCCGCGTTGGCGAGGGCGAAGAGCGGCATGATGCCGTATGCTACCCACGGATGAAGTGCCGCTTCACCGCGGACGCCTGGAGACACGGCTTCACGCCGCGCTTCGGCGAGACGGCCCAGTGGCTCGAGGAGGTCATGGTCGTCGCCACCTTCGGCGACGCGTTGCTCGAAATCACGGATGGCGCTCTGTGCGACGTTGACGAAGCCTTCCGGACCGAACCATGCGCGTACCGGGATCGTGAGGCCCAGCACCACGCCTGCGATCGTCGGGTGGATGCCTGCCTGGTACAGACCGGTCCACATGAGGAGGAAGGGGAACGCGAACACCAAACCGGGCCGGATACCGACCCACAACATCGCCAGGGTGAGCAGGAACCCTCCCACGGCCACCGCGAGTCCCTGCACGGCGAATCCGCCGGAATAGAACACCGCGATGACCAGGATCGCGCCAATGTCGTCGATGATGGCAAAGGCAAGGAGCAAGACCCGTAGTGCGGGATGGACTCGTTTGCCAAGTAGTACCAGAACGCCCACCGCGAACGCGATGTCCGTCGCCATCGGCACGCCCCACCCCGTGACCCCGGGTCCGCTCGGATTGAACGCGAAGTAGATGCCGGCCGGAATCGCCATGCCACCGATCGCTGCGGCGATCGGGAGGGCGGCCCGACGCCTGTCCGCCAACGCGCCGTGCACCATTTCTCGCTTGATCTCGAGCCCAACCAGCAAGAAGAACACGGCCATGAGCAGATCGTTGATCCAGAAATGCAGCGATTTCTCGACCGTCCACTCCCCGGCGCCGAACCGAATGGGCGTGTGCCACAGGGTGTCGTAGCTGGCTGCCCAAGGTGAGTTGGCCCAGACCAGTGCCACGGCCGCGGCGCTCAACAGAAGAATTCCGCTTGCGGCTTCGACGTGGAGAAACCGCTCGATCGGGCGGAACATCGCCTCGGCTGCACGGCGCGCGGGTTGCCACGCTTCCGGTGGCGGTGCACTGTGTGCGGGTCTCGTGATCACTGCGCCTCTCGCTGGCTCACACAACATCTCCGGTTCGGGCGTCCGAACTGGGAGAATACGCACGGCCTCCGCGGGCGCAAGGAGGAACCTGCGGCTGGGTGTCCCTCGCGAGACCCGCGTGGTAACGTTGGCCGATGACTGAGACCGCCATGGACGTTCAGGACTCCTCGAACGTCGCTGAGCGACAGAGTCCGTCCGGCATCGCCGGCCCGCTCCCGACCGATCTCGTCGCAACGGCGACAAAGCGCCTCGGCATCGTCTGTCTGGTTGCCGCGGCGATTTGGCTCTTGCAGTTGATGCTCAACAACGTGGTCGGTCCCCTTCTCTCGCCGGGCAGCCCCCTGGATGACGCGTGGCCGTGGCCGGGTAATCCCATCGCACTCGTTGCGATCGTCGTATCCATGGCCCTCTACGCCTATACGCGCTCCGCCTCCAGCGCGACCGAACGGGTACTGGATGTGGGTCTCGGCTACGAGGTCGCGTTGGCGCTGGCCATCGGCCTCGTGAATCAGTGGACGCCCAACACCACCGGCCTCTCGTGGATTTGTATTCTGGTGCTGGTCTTTCCGTCCCTGGTTCCGGCCACGGGGCGCAAGACGCTGGTTGCGGCGCTCGCTGCGGCGAGCATGGACCCTGTGGGCGTAGCCGTTACTGCGGCGCGCGGCGTGGAGATCCCATCCTTCCCGACGCTGCTCTGGGCGTTTCTGCCGAACTACGTGTGTGCCATCCTCGCCGTGCTGCCATCACACATCATCAGAGGATTGAGCCACCAAGTCCGTAGCGCGCGCGAACTCGGGAGCTACCAACTGGGAGAGTTGTTGGGACGGGGCGGCATGGGCGAGGTCTACGCGGCGCGACACCGATTGCTCCGTCGGCCTGCCGCCATCAAGCTGGTGCACCCCGACACCCGGGCTACTCCCGATTCGGAGCCGCCCGCAGTCCTCGTGCAGCGGTTCAAGCGGGAGGCAGAGGCCGCCGCGAGTCTGCATTCTCCTCACACCATTGCGTTGTACGACTTCGGCGTGTCCGACGACGGCAGTTTCTACTATGTCATGGAGCTGCTCCGCGGGCTCGATCTGGACACACTGGTCGATCGCTTCGGGCCCATGCCCCCGAACCGGATCAGCCACTTGCTGCAGCAGGCCTGCCATTCGCTGGCTGAAGCTCACGCGGTTGGACTCGTCCACCGCGACGTGAAGCCGGCAAATCTGTTCACCTGCTGGGTTGGGCTCGAGCCGGACTTCGTCAAGGTGCTCGATTTCGGTTTGGTGAAAGGACAGCTTGGTGAGGTGGGCGAGCAGGCGAAACTCACCGCGCCCGACTTGGCCACCGGAACCCCGGGGTACATG
>JAOTWK010000148.1 GCA_029862935.1 Gemmatimonadota bacterium
CGAGGGTGGGGTATACCGCTCGGATGACGGCGGGAAGACATGGACCCGGACCAACGAGGAGCGGAGACTGAGACAGCGTGCGTTCTACTACACGCGTGTCTATGCGGATCCAGAGAATCCGGACGTGATGTACGCGCTCAACACGGGATTCTATCGCTCGCAGGACGGAGGAAAGACGTTCCGTCGCATCTCGGTGCCCCACGGGGACAACCACGATCTGTGGATTGCGCCCAACGATCCGAATCGCATGATCGAGGCCAACGACGGTGGCGCCAACGTCTCGTTCAACGCCGGAGCAACGTGGACCGAACAGGATTATCCCACCGCGCAGTTCTACCGTGTCATGACGACCAACCACGAGCCGTATTTCATCTGCGGCGCGCAACAGGACAACTCGACGGCGTGCATCCCGAGCCGCGGCTGGAATCACCTGGGTCGACAGGGTGGGGGATCCGGCCCGTTCTACTTCGCGCCGGGTGGCTGTGAGAGCGGATACATCGCGAACAGTCCCGCAAACCCCAACATCTTCTACGCGGGGTGTTACGGGGGGAGTCTCAGCCGATTCGACTACCACACCGGCACGCGGCGTCAGATCAACGTGTGGCCCGAGAACCCGATGGGGCAATCGTCCGAGGACTTGATCGAGCGCGTGCAATGGACGTTCCCAATCGTGTTCTCCCACCACGATCCCAATGTGCTGTACACGGGAACGCAGAAGGTCTGGAAGACGACCAACGAAGGGCAGACGTGGACGGCGATCAGTTCAGATCTGACGCGTCACGCCCCGGAGACGATGGGCGCGTCGGGCGGTCCGATCACGAAGGATCAGACCGGGGTCGAGACGTACGCCACAGTCTTTGCCATCGCGCCGTCGCACCACGACGCCAACGTGATCTGGGTGGGGTCGGATGACGGGTACGTGCATGTGACGCGGGATGGCGGAGGGAGTTGGCAGAACGTGACGCCGCGTGACGCCCCCGACTTCATCCGCATCAACACGATCGACGCCTCACCTACGGCCCCGGGGAAGGCGTATGTCGCGGGCATTCGCTATCTCGTGGACAACGATCGCGGGCCCTACATCTGGAAGACGGATGACTTCGGCGCGACATGGACCAAGATCGTGAACGGAATCCCTGCTGACGATTTCATCCGGGCCGTGCGGGAAGACCCCGCGCGCCCCGGTCTCCTGTACGCGGCGTCGGAGCGCACGGTCTACGTCTCGTGGGATGACGGGGGAAGCTGGCAGCCGTTGACGCTTGGTCTCCCCACCGTGCAGGTCTCGGACCTCGTAGTTGCAAACGACGACATCGTGATCGGGACGCACGGGCGCTCGTTTTGGTCGCTCAACGGGATCGGACCGCTCCGGCAGTTGAGTCCGCAGATCGCAGAGGCCATCGTGCACCTGTATGACCCGGCCGACGCTGTGCGCGGGGTGGATGGCGGTGTCCAGGTGGTGTACTACCTGAAGGAGACAGTGGATTCCTTGACCCTCGAGTTCCTGGACGCCGGCGGCACCGTCATCGACAGCTTTGTCGGGACGGCCGACGCAGGTGGAGAACGGGACGAGAGCGAGCCCAGTTTTGGGTTCGGGGGTGGTCGGCGGTCACCGTCAGTGGAGGCCGGCTCACACAGCTTCACCTGGAACATGCGGTACCCCGGATACACGGACTTCGATGGCCGAATCTTCTGGGCGGCCGGCAACTTCGGCCCGATGGCGGTACCGGGGTCGTATCGGGTGAGACTCATGACGGGAGAGGTTGTACAGACGCAGGACTTTGCCATCACGATGGATCCGCGGCTCGAGGAACAGGTCACTGTGGCACAGCTCGAGCAGCGATTCGACTTGGCTCTTGAGATCCGCGACCGTGTGAGCGATGCGAACGAAGCGGTGATCTGGATTCGCGACATCAAGACCGCGATTGACGATCGACTGGAAGCCACGAGCGATCGCGCCGTCACGCGCCAGGCAGAGACGACGAAGTCGCGCTTGAGTGCCGTGGAGGGCGAGGTCTATCAGGTGCGCAACGAGAGCAATCAAGATCCGCTCAACTTCCCGATCAAGCTCAACAACAAGCTTGCGGCACTCATGGGGGTGGTGGAGAGTGGCGAGGCGCCCCCGACCGACCAGGCGGCTCAGGTGTATCAGCATCTGAGTGGGCTGCTGCAAACGCAGCTTGACCGACTGAATAGCATTGTGGAGACGGACTTGGGCCGCTTGAACACGCTGTTGGAGGCTCAGGGGCTCGAGCCGATCGAGGTAGAACGCCCGGTGCGTGGGGAGACAGCTGGGAGTTGAGGAGGGGCAGGAAGGGCAGGAGGGGCAGTACTGCGGCTACAGGGCGGCAGGGCTGAACCAGACGACTGAGACGACTCGGACGACGACGACCGATGGCCGAACCGGACGACTCTGACGACGAGGACGACTGCTAGGACGACTGCGACAACGGCAGCGCGGACGATTGCCACGACGAACTACGACTGGCAGAGGGAACCACCGATAGCTCAAGGCTCATGGCTGATGGCTGATGGCTGTAGGCTGACAGCTGAATAACTGAAAACTGAGAACCGATGACTGACTCAACCATTACTGACGACCGCATGTACGATCTCGTAGACGAGATCTTCCGTACGCAGGTCAATCCGGCAGTGGCGCAACACGGCGGACGCATCGATCTCATCGACGTGCAGCACGGAATCATCGTCGTCCGCATGATGGGTGGGTGTCAGGGCTGTGGCATGGCGACCCAGACGCTGCGGCAAGGCATCGAAGCATCGCTCGAGCGAACGGTGCCAGGCTTCCGCGGCATTCAGGACATCACGGATCACGACGCCGGGACGAATCCGTATTACGAGTAGGGGCAGGAGGGGTAGGAGGGGCAGAGGGGGACGGAAGGGGCAGAGGAGACCGAGCTGCCCCTTCTTATCTAGTCGTCTTTGTCGTCGCAGTCGTCTGAGTCGTCTGTTCTGTTGCCCTCCCGCCCTGCTGCTTCTGCCTTCCACTTCCCTGTCTTGATTCCCTCTCCGACCCCCGGTATGTTCCCCTCCCTTAGGAGGTTACGTCCCTCCGAGCCCTGGTGGTGAAACTGGTAGACACGCTGTCTTGAGGGGGCAGTGGCGCGAGCCGTCCCGGTTCGAATCCGGGCCAGGGCATGGCTGCCACCGTAGCTCAGCGGTAGAGCTCTCGATTCGTAATCGAGTGGTCGTCGGTTCGATTCCGACCGGTGGCTCTCTGAGCTTTCAGCTCTCAGCTGTCAGCTTTCAGCTCGTCAGGACGAGGGGTTCCCTGACGGGTGCTCCTTCCCCGATCTCGCGCACATCCAATGGAATACCCTTGCGCTCGTCGCGGACGAGTGCGATCGCCTCCGTGTCGCAATGCCCCTCACACACTCCGCATCCCATGCACTTCTCCCATTCGACGCGAGCGCGGCCGTTGACGGATACCGCTTCGAACGGACAGGCTTCCTCGCAGGTACCGCAGGCGATGCAGGCCAACTCGTCGACCTCCGCGACGAAGCCGGACGACGCGACCATTGGGATGCCGTTCTTCACCATCGCCTCCAAGCCGCCGCAGCAGCAGGAGCAGCAATTACAGATGGCGTAGAAACGGTTGTCGCAGGCGTCCTTGAAGTACGCGGTGTGCACGTGGCCGCGCTCGTGTTCGGCCTCGAGGAGCGCCAGTGCTTCGTCTTGTGACACGCGTCGCGAGCGCTCTGGGTGGTGGTCTCGCGTGAACGACCCTTCTCCCACGATCATGCACACGTCCGTGGGTTGACATGGGTTCTCACGCGCGTGCCGGCACGGACACTCGAGCAGCGTCACGGTGGGCGAAGCCTGGAGCACGATGTCGCGTGCGGTCGGGTAGGGGATCACCTGCTCCAAGTCGGTTCTCGCGATGTCGTGATCGAGTCGGATGATGGCGCAGGCCAGCTCGGTCGGCACGACCTTGCCGTGATAGTGGTCAGCCCACCACTGCTTGAAGCGCGGTGACATTCGCGGCATTACGCGATGGACAAGGAAGCTGATGTACTGATACGGCCATCGCCCATAGACGTACCCGTGCAGCGCGTTGAGCAATGACCGATGGTGTCCGTTCTGCCCACGGCGATTGAGCGCCTTCCGGGTGGATGGCAGCATCAGATGGCCCCGCTCACCGATGATCCACAAGGCAGCAAGAGCCACGAACGGAACAGCCACGAGCGAAAGGAGCCAGAACATGGGCGTGCTCCTAAAGAGGTGAGGTGCCGTTACCGCCAAAGTGCGGAAAAGAGTGAGAAAGCGCTAGGTTGGTGGAGGGGGGCAGATGGGGCAGAGGGGGCAGGAGAGACGACTCGGACGACTGAGACGACTGAGACGACCAATTGGGACGCTCTTCTCCAACCGTCTTGGACCGTCCTAGACCGTCTTGGACCGTCTCGCTGTTCTCGACCGTCCTTGACCGTCTCTGATCTTCGAAACACCTGACTCCCCGTCGCGTAAGGTGACACGAGGAGGGAAATACCATGGACTTCGGAAATCTCATTTGGATTGCCGCAACCGGCGCGGCCAGTATCTGGGGTTACATCCAGACGCGACGCTTCGTGCGCCAGAAGCTCAGGTTTGTCGAACCGGTGCAGAAACCGGTGGCACCTGTTGTCGCCGGCGCGGCCGCGGCGCTCATCGCCGCACCTGTGGTGTGGCTGCTACCCTTTGTCGGTGTGGGGACGGCTGTCCTGTTCGGTGCCGGTGTCGGCGTCGGCGCGAGTCACGGCCAGAAGGACGTGAGACGGTTGCCTGGCGGCTAAGCATGCCATAAAATGGGCTGCGACCGCTCGAGGCACCGATCTTGAAGGGTGGTGTCGACGTCCCTTCGACCGGAATCGGCATGAACAACGGGCCATTCGGCTTTGATGCATCACAGGAACGGCGTTCCGGCGATGACCGCCGTGCGCCGGGGGATCGTCGTGCGGGGACCGAGCGACGAAAAGAAGTGCGGCGCCGTCCACGCCCCACGACGAGCACGGGACGCCGCCGGGGGAACGATAGGCGTGTTGGTGAACGGCGAAGCGGTCTGGATCGTCGGGTGGCCTAGAATCAAGACGGGCCGAGACGGCCGAGGACGGTCTAAGGGCGCCACACTCCTCGAGTCGTCTCAGTCGTCCCCCCTCTGCCCCCTCTGCGCCGTCTCCCCCTCCTACTCCCTCTATCTCAGTAGATCCTCCAGAGCCTGATCCAGCGCCGGGAACTGAAACTCGAATCCTGCGTCCAGTGCTCGCGTTGGGATGGCGCGCTGGAGGTCGAGCAATGCGTCCGCCGCTTCCCCCAGCATGAGCCTCAGGACGAACGCGGGGGCCGGGACGAACGCAGGGCGATGGAGCGCCTTACCAAGCGCCGCGGCAAACTCGGCGACGGTCACGGGGTTGGGAGCGGTCAGGTTGATCGGACCGCTGAGCCGATGGTCAAGTGCATAGAGGATCAGCTCAATGTGATCGGCGAGATGGATCCACGACCACCATTGGTCGCCCGATCCCCACGGTCCACCGAGCCCGAGACGAAAGAGCGGCAGGAGCGCGTCGAGGACGCCTCCTCCCTGGCCCAACACCAAGCCTGTGCGCAGCAACGCCACCGTCGCCACGTCCTGGGCCTCGAGTGCTGCGGCCTCCCAGTCCTGCGCCAGCGCCGCCAGGAAGTCGTCACCGGGAGGAGCCGACTCGTCGACAATCGCGTCGCCGCGCACCCCGTAAAACCCTATGGCTGATGAGCTTAGCAAGATCTCTGGTGGTGTGGCTGCCTGCTTCATGGCGGCAACCAGGTTCTGCGTCGTGTCGATCCGGCTGCGGCGGAGCAGGGACTTGCGGGCCTCCGTCCAGCGGTGTGGCGGATCCACGATCTTGGCCCCTGCCAGGTTCACGATCACGTCCGCTTGCGCGACCTCCGTCTGCCAGCGACCGGCCAACACCGGATCACCCCGCACCACCCGTACCGCCGGATCATCCCACGGATCGCGACCCGACCGAGAGAGCACGACGCACTCGTGACCCCTCGCTGCAAAGACGCGAACGAGGTGCGATCCGATGAATCCTGAGCCGCCAGTGATGAAAACCCGCAACGACAAAATCCCTAAGTGATTGTTTTTATTGAGTTTAGGTGGAACACCGGTTGGCCTGAGGTGTGTGAAGGGGTAACTTTCTCAGCGTAGAGAATCTACTCAGGAGCCTAGTCTAGCGCAGAGCCAAACGCTGCCTTCGTCGCAGGCGATCCGACCGGAGGAGGGCCTATGCGGGTGCGTTATCTCACCCAACTGTCGAAGCTCGAGGGCCTCACGGCCGAGGAGCGTCGACGGCTCGAGCCGGTAGCCTCTCGCTACGCTTTTCGCTTGAACAGCTATTACGAGCGGCTGATCAACTGGGCCGATCCGAACGACCCCTTGCGCCGTCTTGTCATCCCGCTGGAATCCGAGCTCAACGATTGGGGAGTCCTGGACGCGAGTGCCGAGGCAGGCTACACGCCGGTCCGCGGGTGCCAGCATAAGTACACCGACACCGCGTTGCTGTTGATCAACGAGGTGTGTGGTGCCTACTGCCGCTACTGTTTCCGCAAGCGGCTGTTCATGAATGACAACGACGACGCGGCCATCGACCACCGACCCGGACTCAGGTACATCGCAGAGCACGAGGAGATCACCAACGTGCTGCTGACGGGCGGCGATCCTCTCATCATGTCGACCCGTCGACTCGAGACGATCATCAGCGACGTGGCGGCGGTTCCGCACGTCCGCATCGTGCGGATCGGCTCCAAGATGGTTGCGTTCAATCCCTACCGGGTGCTCGACGATCCCAGTCTGCTCGAGATGATCACCCATTTCTGCGAGAGCGGTACGCAGATCTACATCATGAACCATTTCGACCATCCGAGGGAACTGACTCCCGAAGCACGGCGGGCCATCACGCTGCTCAAGCAGGCCGGTGCGATGACGATCAATCAATGTCCGATTGTGCGCGGCGTAAACGACAGCCCGCGGATCTTCGGTGCGTTGTTCCGCGAGTTGTCGGTCATGGGGTGCCCGCAATACTACGTGTTCCAGGGACGTCCAACCGCCGGCAACGAGCCCTACGAAGTTCCCATCGTCAACGGGTATAACATCGTGCTCGAAGCGTCACGCCACGTGTCGGGGCTGGCCAAGCGTGCGCGCTTTGCGATGTCGCACCAGACGGGGAAGATCGAGATCTTCGGCGTCGACGATCGGTACATCTACATGCGCTATCACCGCGCCCACAAGAAAGAGGACTTCGGGCAAGTCGTGGTCGCACTGCGTGATGACGATGCGTACTGGCTGGACCAATTGACGATTGTCACGGGGCCGGATTCGGCCATCGAGCACGCGGCGGGCCACGATCCGAGCGCGGGCTTCGGAAGTGACTCGTACGAGGGTCGCCACCGGAGGTGGCTAAGGGGGTAGGGCTGCCCGATCGACGACAGTCAAGCGTGCGGTGCACCCAGTAGGTGCGCCGCACGTTTCTGCGTTGGGCTGAAGGTGACGATCAGTGTCGGTCGTCGACCTGAATCCGTGCATCAATCGCGAGTGCTCCCTGCTCCAGGGCTATCAGCGGATTGATGTCCATTTCAATGATCCGTGGATGCCGCTCGGCGAGTTGTGACAGTCGAAGGATCGCTTGCGACAGGGCCGTGCGATCGCGTGGTGGCTCGCCCCGGACGCCTTCCAACAGCCGATACATTTTCACCTCGCGGATCATCTCCTCCGCGTCGGTGTCCAACAGCGGCGTGAGACGAAGTACCACGTCTTTCATCACTTCGACGTAGATACCGCCCATCCCGAACATCACCAGCGCCCCAACCCGCGGCATGCGGGTGAGGCCAACGATGGTCTCCGTTCCTCCCGACGCCATCTGCTGGACCAGAATTCCGTGCAACCCTTCCCCCGTTTCCCTGCCCCCCTTCTGCCTCCCCTCCTCTACTCTCTTCACCATCTCT